>JBOHBY010000107.1:0-4618 GCA_050698635.1 Spirillospora sp. | reverse complement strand
GCCGTTCTCCTTGGCGTGCTCGCGCAGCTCCGCGTCCGGGTTCACGGCGTGCGGATGGCCGACGGCCGTCAGCATCGGCAGGTCGTTGATCGAGTCGCTGTAGGCGGCGCAGCGCGCCAGGTCGAGGCCCTCCCGGTGCGCGAGCGCGCGGACGGCCTCCGCCTTCGCGGGCCCGTGCAGCAGGTTCCCGACGAGCCGTCCGGTGTAGACGCCGTCGCGGGTCTCGGCGACGGTGCCGAGCGCGCCGGTGAGGCCGAGGCGGTGCGCGATCGTCCTGGCGACCTCGACGGGCGTGGCGGTGACGAGCCAGACCTGCTGGCCCGCGTCCAGATGCTGGAGGGCGAGGGTGCGGGTGCCGTGCCAGATCCGGTCGGCCATCACCTCGTCGTAGATCTCCTCGCTGAGCCGGACGATCCCGGCGACCCGCTGCCCCGCGACGAACGCCAGCGCCGCCTCCCTGGCGTTGCCGATGTGCTCGGAGTTCTCCGTCCCGCGCAGCCGGAAGGCGGCCTGCCCCCACGCGAACATCGCCAGGTCGCGCATGGTGAACAGCTTGCGCGCCGCGAGCCCGCGCGCGAAGTAGTAGATGGACGCGCCGCGCATCATCGTGTTGTCGACGTCGAAGAACGCCGCCGCGGCCGGATCGGGTTCGGGCAGCGGCTCGGGTTCGGCCGCCGCCGCGGCGGCGGCCTCCCCCGCGCTTACATGATCTTCGTCTCGGCCCCGCCAGAACGGACGCTGCCAGAACGAGCCCTGCAAGATCTGCCGCATGGGCCGAGCCTAGTCAACCGCCTCCCCATGACCGTCGCCGCGCCCGTGGTTGCGACAGTCCTCGCCCCGGTCGCCCGCGGCCGCGACGAGCCGCTCGCGCAGCACGGCGCGGAACCCCGGGTCGGGCCCCGGCTCGCTCGCCCGCAGCCGGGCGAGCGCGTTCCCTTGTTTGACGATCTTCCCTCGCCTGGTCTTCACCGGCCACTCCTTCACGGAGTCACAGGCGTACACGCTCTCCTGCCCGCAAGAACGATCGGAAGGCACACAGGGTTACGGCCGCGGCCGCAACAGATGATCTCCCTCAGTGGCGCAGGTCGCCCGGGAGCATGCGACCGAGCGTCCGGACCGCGCGATATTGCAGCGCCTTGATCGCACCCGACTTCTTGCCCATGACCAGCGCGGTCTCGGCGACCGACAGGCCGTGCAGGAACCGCAGCACGATGCACTCCTGCTGCTCGGACCCGAGCCGCCGGACGGCCTCCAGCAGCGTCCGGTTCGTCATCGAGTCCAGGACGGCCCGTTCGGGCCCCTCCTCGTGCCGGTCGGGCTCGACCAGTTCGGCGGTGCAGACCTCCAGCCGGTAACGGCTCGACTTGAAATGGTCGGCGACCAGGTTCCGGGCGATGGTGACGAGCCAGGCCCCGAAGTCCTTGCCCTGCCAGTGGAAGTCGCAGATCCGGCGGAGCGCGCGCAGGAACGTCTCGCTGGTGAGGTCCTCGGTGAGCGAGTGCGTCCCGACCCGGTAGTAGACGTACCGGTAGACCAGCTCGACGTAGTGGTCGTAGAGGGAGCCGAACGCTTCGGCGTCGCCGTCCCGCGCCCGCAGCACCAGTGCCTTGAGGTACTCCGCGCGGTCGGCGTCCGGATCGGCGGTGCGGCCGTTGCTCACACGGTCGGCGCGCTCGGTACGGTCGGTGACGCGTCCGCCGACGACGGAACCGAGGGAGCCGAAACTCCCTCGTGGGGGCCGGGGGAGCGGGAGGGCCCCGGCGTCGAGGGTCAGGCTGCTCATGCAGTTCTCCTCGGGGCTTACGCGACCTCCGGCGTGATTTGCCACTCTAGATACCGATAGGTACCAGAGGCAATGGTGCACGAGACGCACAATGGCGTGCTGAGGACAGTGGCGAATACCAGCCACCTTGACCGGGTGGGTTCCGCCGGTCGGCGGGTGGCTTCGTCCGGAGGCGGTTACCCTTCTGCCGCCGCGATCGGGCACCATGGGGCGCGATGGTCGATGCCCTTCTCGCTGTGGTGGCGACCCTTGGTGCCCTACCGGCCACGGGGTTGCTGATCTCGCGCGCCAACAAGGACCGGCTGCTCTACCTCATCGCGTGGTCGTTCACGCAGGTAGGGCTGTCACTGGCGCTGCTGTCCATGGGCGTCGGCTTCCTGGCCGGGTTCAACGGCGCGCTGTTTCGCGTCATGGAGCTCGGCGCCGCGCTCATCGCGCCGGTCTGGCTCGCGCTCGGCATGATCGAGCTGATCGCGCGGTACGTGCAGGTGCGGTTCGCGGCCTGGCTGTTCGCGATCTCCTACACGGTCGTCGCGACGGTCATCCTCGTCCTCGACCCGCTCAAGGGCAAGCTGACCAAGAGCCTGCCGAAGCCGGGCGACACCTACGACGCGCTGCCGCTGCTACTGATCGACGGTGCGCACGTCGTCTCGGTGATCGCGCTCGTGGGATGCACGGGAGTCACCGCGTGGCTGGCGAGCAAGCGCGACCAGGAGGCCGCCGAGCTGCTGATCCCGGTGGCGCTGGTCGCGCTGGCGGGCGTGCTGGTGCTCAGCGGCACCCGCGGGCTGCTGCCCGCACCGCTCGCCGTGATCGCGCTCGGCGCCGCGGCGGGCCTCGTCTGGTACGGCGCGATGCGCACGATCCCGGTGTACGAGGACGACGAAGGCTACGAAGGCTACGAGGGCAGGGACGAATACCGTGACGACTACAGGGACGAACCCGTGACCGGCTACGAAGAGCAGGGCTACCCCCCGCCGCGGCACGAGCGGCATGACCGGCACGAGCAGCCGGCCCCGGCGCCGACACCGCAGCCCGACCCGAGGCGGGGGGAGCTGCGCTTCCCCGACCCGATCCCGGCCGCGCAGCCGTCCCCGCCCGTTCCGCCCGCCCCGGCCGAAGACCTCCGGTTCCCGGCCGACAACCCCGCCGGGCCCACCGCCGTCGACAGGTTCGGCGCCGGGGGCGGGCTCGTCCCCGAGCAGTCGCGTCCCGCCGCCGCGATGAGCGCGCCGCTCGGCCGGCTGTCCGACGCGTGCGGCCAGATCACGGTCTACACGCTGCTGGACGGCCGCGAGGACGCCTTCGACCGGCTCGCCACCGACCTGGTGAAGGCCGCGCTCGCCGCCGAGCCCGACACGGTGATCTTCGCCTGCCACGAGGTGGTGGGCGCCCCCACGCAGCGGATCTTCTACCAGCTGTTCCGGGACCAGGCGGCGTTCGCCGCGCACCGGGGGCAGGCGCACCTGCGGCGGTTCCTGGCCGACTCCCGCACCCATGTGCTGGCCACCAACGTGATCGAACTGCGCCTCGGCCCGGCCAAGGTGCCGCTGCCGGCGCCGGAGTTCCCCGGACGGTGACGGCGATGGCCGACGTCACGATCACGCTGCTCGGCAAGCCCGGCTGCCACCTGTGCGACGACGCGCGCGCGGTGATCGAACGCGTCGCCCGCGAGCTGGACGTCCCGTGGGAGGAGCGCGACATCACGCGCTCGGAGCGCGACACCGAGCAGTACTGGGAGCAGATCCCCGTCACGCTGATCAACGGCGTCCAGCACGACTTCTGGCGTGTCGACGAGGGCCGCCTGCGCGCCGCGATCGGCGCGCTGCGCACCCCGTCCTGACCCGATCGGCACCCGGCGGGTCCCCGGCCTGCGCGGGGGCCTGCCGCCTGCGGAGATCGCGTTAATGGGGGGGCCACTTTGTGCGTGCGTTCACAAAGGCATAATCTGAGGGACGGCCCTGGGGCGGTCAGGCCGCGGCCGTGAGGCCGTTTCCTGGCCGCGGGAGCCCTGGCCGGGGTCCTTTCGTCCCCCTCGTCCCAGCATCGAGCCCGAAGAGCAGGCCGTGACACCTCGACAGAACCGCCAACGCGACCGCGCGGGCCGCGGCATCCCCGAAGCCACCGTGGCGCGGCTGCCGGTGTACCTGCGGGCCCTCACCGGGTTGCAGGAACGCGGCGTCGCGACCGTGTCGTCGGAGGAGCTCGCCGCGGCGGCCGGGGTCAACTCGGCCAAGCTCCGCAAGGACCTGTCGCACCTGGGCTCGTACGGCACGCGCGGGGTCGGGTACGAGGTGGAGTACCTCGTCTACCAGATCTCCCGCGAACTCGGACTCACGCAGGACTGGGTCGTCGCGATCATCGGTGTGGGTAACCTGGGCCGTGCGCTGGCCGGCTACGGCGGCTTCGCGTCGCGCGGCTTCCGCGTGGCGGGCCTGCTCGACGCGGACGACTCCATCGTCGGCGAGGAGATCGCCGGCATGACGGTGCGCCACATCGACCGGCTGGAGGACATCATCGCCGGCCACGGCGTCTCCATCGCCGTGATCGCGACCCCCGCCGGCGCGGCCCAGGGGGTGTGCGACCGCGTGGTGGCGGCGGGCGTGACGAGCGTCCTGAACTTCGCGCCGGTCGTGCTGTCGGTGCCCGACGGGGTCGACGTGCGCAAGGTCGACCTGTCCATCGAGCTGCAGATCCTCGCGTTCCACGAGCAACGCAAGGCAGGCGGGCCCGACGGCCTCGCGTCCCTGGCCGCAAGCGATGCGCCGCCGGGAACGAAACAGTACATAGAGACGGTTGCAGAGGCATGAGCGGAGCGAACCGGGGGGTGTGGGG
>JBOHBY010000106.1:0-4936 GCA_050698635.1 Spirillospora sp. | reverse complement strand
CAGTAGCGCTGGCGTCCGAGGCGTGTCGTGTCGGCGAAGATCGTGGTGCACTCGTGGACGGCGCACCGTCCGAGCCGGTGCATGCCCCGTCCGGCCAGGTGCAGCGCGGTGCCGACGGGGATCAGCGCGGACAGTACGGTGCCGAGCGGCTGCCGGTCGTCGCGGTAGTGCAGATGCCAGCCGCTGCCCGCGTGGTCGGTCAGCCGCGGGTAGGCCGCGGCCGCTGCCATCAGCCGGTTGACCCGCTCTGCGCGCTCGGGCTCCCCGGGAGCGTCGACGACCTGCTCCCAGGCGTCCAGCAGCGCCAGGGTCTGATCAAGGTCGCGCGGTGTGACCGGACGTTCTACCACCAGCCCCGCGGCACGACAGCGGACCGCGAGCTCTTCGGCGGTCTCCGGACGCCGGTTGGCCAGGTCCGCGGCGAGCTTCACGGCATCCGCACCGTAAGGGTTGAGGTGCATCAGCCCATTACATCACCGTGGACGTCATGACACCTCACGCCGGGCCACCGCCCCACGCCCGGTCACCCCACCATGCCCGGTCACCGCACCAAACCCAGCCTCCGCACCAAACCCAGCCTCCGCACCATGCCCAGCCTCCGCACCATGCCCGGCGGTACCGGTGGACCATCCTCGGCGTCGCCACCTTCACCCAGGCCGCGTCCGGCTTCTTCGTGCAGGGCATCGGGGCGATGGGCGTCCACCTGCGGCATGACCTGCAGCTGAGCACGGCTCAGCTGGGGCTGCTGATCTCGGCGGCCCAGTTCGTCCCGCTGGTCGGACTGCTGGTGGCCGGTGAGCTCCTCGACCGCTACAACGAGCGCTGGGTCGTCGGCGCGGGCGCGACCGTCGTCGCCGTGAGCCTCGGCGCGGGGAGCATGGCGCCGGGCTATGTGTCGCTGCTCCTCGTCCTGTTGCTGGTCGGCGCGGGGTACAGCACCGTCCAGCCCGGTGGCAGCAAGTCGGTGGCGTCCTGGTTCGACGAGTCCCAGCGCGGGCTGGCGATGGGCATACGCCAGGCGGGCCTGCCCCTGGGTGGCGTGGTCGCCGCCGCAGTGATGCCCGCCCTCGCCTCCGCGTTCGGCTGGCGGACGACCCTCGTCACCGGCGGATTCGTCGCGCTCCTGGGCGCGGTCGCGTTCATGGGCTTCTACCGGAGGCCACCGGCCCAGAGCCTTTTCCCAGGCCCTGTCCAGGAGCCGCACCACGCACGACCGCACGCCACGCTCAGGGACCGCCTGCGCCTCCTCCGCGAACCGCCCATGGCGAGGATCATCTTCTCCGGGGTGTGCATGATCTCGGTGCACAGCGCCGTCGGCGTCCTGACCGTGCTGTACCTGCACGAGGCGGCTTCGGTCGGGGCCGGTGCCGCGGCCCTCGTGCTCGTGGGGGCCCAGGCGGCGGGCGCGGCGGGCCGGATCTGCCTGGCGGCCTGGAGCGACCGGCGCGGATCCGGACGCTACACCACCGTCATGACCTGCATGATCGCCGTGACCGCGGGGATGGTGGTGCTGATGACCCCCATGGGGCACTCACCCGTCGCGGCGTCGCTGCTGCTGGTCTGGCTCGGGTTCTTCGGAATCGGCTGGTACGGCCCATGGGTCGCCTACCTGGCCGAATCGGCGCCGCCCGGCCGGACCGGATTCGCCCTCGGCCTGGCCATGGCCGTCACACAGATCGCGGTCATCCTCGCCCCCACCGCCCTCGGCCTTCTGAAGGACGTGACCGGCAGCTTCACGCCGGTCTGGGGCGTCCTGTCCGCGATGACCGCCCTCACGCTCCTGGCCACCGCCCGCGCAGGCGGCCAGCGCAGCGCCACCGCGGGCGCGCGATGAGTCTTTGCTGTTCGGGGGCTTTGGGTTGGTCTGGGGCGGATAGAGGGTCGGCATGGGGGATCTCGCGTTTGGGGACCGGACGGATTTCGAGAACGCTGAGCGGGGGCTTGTCGCGTCGCTGTCGCCGGGGGTGGTGAGGGATTCCGGCGGACGGGTCGTCTGGGACAACGACGTGTTCGCGTTCCTCGACGGCCCGTGCCCGGAGACGGTGAACCCGTCGCTGTGGCGGCAGTCGCAGCTGTGCGCCAAGCAGGGCCTGTTCGAGGTGACGGACGGCATCTACCAGGTCCGGGGCCTGGACCTGTCGAACATGACGCTGGTCGAGGGCGATCGCGGGGTCATCGTGATCGATCCGCTGGTGTCGGTGGAGACCGCGGCCGCGGCGCTGGGCCTTTACCGGGAGCATCGCGGTGACAGGCCCGTCACCGGGCTGATCTACACCCATTCGCATGTCGACCACTTCGGTGGTGCGGAAGGCGTCATCGACCCCGGAAATCCCGACGGGGTGCCGATTCTGGCTCCGGCCGGGTTCCTGGAGAACGCCGTTTCGGAGAACGTGTACGCCGGGACGGCGATGGCCCGCCGTGGCGCCTATCACACCGGTGTCCAACTGGAGTCGAGCCCGGACGGAATGGTCGGGACAGGGCTCGGGCAGACCGCGTCCTCGGGACGGGTGTCGCTCGTCCCGCCCAACAAGGACGTCACGCACGCCGGGCAGGAAGAGGTCGTCGACGGCGTCCGGATCAGTTTCCAGTTGACGCCGGGCACCGAGGCCCCGGCGGAGATGAATTTCCATTTCCCCGAGCGGCGGGCGCTGTGCCTGGCCGAGAACGCCACGCACAACCTGCACAACATCCTGACGCTGCGTGGTGCGCTCGTCCGCGACGCGCGGGTCTGGGCGCGGTACCTGGACGAGGCGATCACCCTGTTCGCGGGCGACACCGACGTGGCGTTCGCGTCCCACCACTGGCCGACGTGGGGACGCGACAACATCGTCGCGTACCTGTCGCAGCAGCGGGACCTGTACGCCTACCTGCACGATCAGACGCTCCGGCTGCTCAACCAGGGGCACACCGGCATCGAGATCGCCGAGCTGATCGACCTGCCGCCGGCGCTGGCGGGCGCGTGGCACGCGCGCGGCTACTACGGCTCGGTCAGCCACAACGTGAAGGCGATCTACCAGCGCTACATGGGCTGGTTCGACGGGAATCCCGCCCATCTTTGGGAGCATCCGCCGGTCGAGTCGGCGAAACGGTATGTGGAGTGCATGGGCGGCGCGTCCAAGGTCATGGCGATGGCCCGCGATTACACGAGCCATGGCGATTTCCGGTTCGCCGCGACGCTGCTGAACCATGTGGTGTTCGCCGATCCGGAAAACGCCGACGCCAAGAGCGCTCTCGCGGACGTCTACCGGCGCCTCGGCCAGGGCGCCGAATGCGGCACGTGGCGCAATTTCTATCTCACCGGCGCGATGGAATTGCGGGAAGGCGCCAAGCCCTTCCCGACGAGCATCGCCGGTGGGATGACGGCCGGGCTGACGATCGAGCAGGTCTTCGACTCGATGGCGATCCGGGTGAACGGCCCCAAGGCGTGGGACGAGCACCTGACCATCGACTGGGATTTCACCGACACCGGCGACCGCTACCGCATGACGCTGTCGAACGGCGTCCTCATCCATCGCCGGACCACCGGGCACCACCAGGGCGAGAGCGCCGACCTGACGCTGACCCTCGGCCGTCCGGACCTGTTCGCGCTGATCGCGGGAGGCGGCACCGACGCCATCGCCGGCACCGGCGACGGCAGGGCCCTGCACCGGCTGCTCGCCGTCATGGACGGCGCCGACACCGGCTTCGCCATCGTCACGCCCTGACGGCCGCCGGCATCGGAGAGGGGGCCGACATGGGCCAGGTCATCGCGGATCTGCTGCCGCTCGCGGTCGGGGTCGCGATCAGCCCGATCCCGATCATCGCGGTGATCCTCATGCTGCTGGCGCCGCGCGCCCGCACCACCGGTCCGGGATTCCTGGCCGGCTGGACGGCCGGCATCGTGGTCGCCACGACCGTGCTTGTGGTGGTCGCCAACGCCATCGGGATGAACTCCCCGTCCGGCGAGCCCAAGACGCCGGTCTCCTGGATCGAGCTGCTGCTGGGCGTGCTCGTCCTGACCCTGGCGGCCAGGCGGTGGACGTCCCGTCCGGCCGGGGGAGAAGGCGCGGTCGGGGACGCGCACGGGGACGCGCACGGGGACGCGCACGCGCACGGGGGCGCGGACGCCGGGATGCCCGCGTGGATGAGGGCGATCGACGAGCTCACCCCGGCCAGGGCGGCGTCGTTCGGGCTGCTGCTGTCGGCGGTGAACCCCAAGAACCTGATCATGTGCGTCGCGGCCGGGATCGCCATCGCGCAGGGCGACATGAGCGTCGGCGGCGAGATCGTGGCGGTCGCCGTCTTCACCGTGATCGCCGCGTGCACCGTGGCGATCCCGGTCGCGGTGTACGTCGCCGACGCCGACCGGATGCGCGGACCGCTGGACGCGTTGAAGGCGTGGCTCGAACGCGACAACGCCACGGTGATGTTCACGCTTCTGCTGGTCATCGGCGCCGTCCTGCTGGGCAAGGGCATCGGCGGCCTGATCGATTGAGACCGGCGGTTTCCGGCCGCCCTGCTTAGCTCGTCGCCATGACCGACCGGTCGCGTCTCGAACACGCCTACGGGTCGGCGGAGGACCTCAGCGGCCGCTACTCCGACGACTGGTCGACGATCTTGCGGAGGGCGGCGACGTGACCCCGGTAGGCGGTGCGCCCCTTGCCGGTGAGTTCGAGCCACACCCGTTGCCGTGTGTCGCGGACGGCCTTGCGCTGCTCGACGTAACCGGCGTCCATGAGGACGCTCACATGCTTGCTGAGCACCGAGGCGCTGACCCCCAGCCGCTCCTGGACCAGGCCGAACTCGATCTGGGTCACCGCGTCGAGCATCGCGCAGATGCGCAGCCGCTGGGGCGCGTGGATGACGGCGTCGAACGCGTCCGCCGCGTCCGCCGCGTCGGCCGCGTTGGCCTCTTCCGCCGCGTCGGCCGGCATCGCGTCGGCCGGCCGGGTCATGA
>JBOHBY010000105.1:0-4407 GCA_050698635.1 Spirillospora sp. | reverse complement strand
CGCCTGCGCCAGCCCCGGCAGCCGCGCGCCGAGTTCGGTGATCAGGCGCGCGTAGGGGACGGCGGCGCCGATTCGGAGGCGTCCGTCGCCGGCCCGGTCCCATTCGGTGAGCTCGCCGATCCTCGTCAGGTCGAGCAGCGCCTCCGGCCTCCGCTCGTCGAAGTTGATCTCGACCATGACGTCGGTGCCGCCCTGGACGGGCAGCGCCCCCGGGATCTCCGCCTTCGCGTCGAGCGCCTCGCGCCAGGTCGCCGGTCGCAGGAATTCCATTTCTCTCAATCCCTCATGTCCAGGCGGATTCCGCGTGCGGTGCGTCGTCGGTGCGGACGGTTCCCTCGATCAGCCCGTACGGACGGTCCGCCGCGAAGTACACCTCGTTGTCGTTGTCCATGCCGAACGGCTCCAGGTCGACCAGGAAGTGATGCTTGTTGGGCATCGAGAGCCGTATTTCGCAGAGTTCGGGTTGTTCGTCCAAGACCCGGCGGCCCATCTGGAAGAGCGTCTGCTGAAGCGACAGGCTGTGCGTTTCGGCGAACGCGTGCAGCAGATCGTGCCGGGCTGAACGGTACGAGTCGTCCCAGCCCGCGGATTGGGGGCTCCGATGCCGCCATTGGGCGGTGACCGCCGTCGCGAGAATGCGGTCGTCGGCCGGGGCGAGCGTCGTGTACTCGTCCTGGACGAATCCGTGGAACTCGCTGCCGGTCGAGTTCAGCACCACCAGGTCTTCCAGGCCGGAGACGACCGATTCGGCGCCGCCCTCGCCGTCGCTGTGGACCAGCGCCGTCCGGACCTCGCCGCCGTTCCGGACGAACGAGTGCCCGCCCGTGATGCGATCCCACGAGTATTCGCGGATCTCCACGCGGGCATGGGTGACCGTCGGCTGCGAGCCGACGAAATGGCGGGCGAGCAGGAGCCCGAAATCCTCGATCGCGTCGATGCCGTGTTTCCTCGCGAACGCGAACACCGTGTTCTTCTGGCTGTCGGTCGGCAGGACGGCCGCGTTGTCGCCGGTCAGATGCGCCTCGTCCATCGCGCCGGAGAGGGAGACGCTGACGTTCAGGTCCTTGATCCGGTGCCGCGCGCCGGAACGGGTGACGCGGACGACGCGCGTCTCCGCCTTCCCGTAACGGTTGGGGCCCAGCACAATGCCCATGTCGCTAGCTCCCTCTGTAGGTCGAATAGGCGAACGGGCTCATCAGCAGCGGCACATGCAGATGCCGCTCGGGATCGGTGATCACGAACGCCACGGCGACCTCGGGAAAGAAGTCCGACAGCCCGGACGTGTCGAACACCAGCCGATGCGCACCGGCCTCCAGCGGCAGCGCGGTGTCCCACTCCCTGACCCGCCCGTCCACGTCGGTACGGACCTCGGCAAGTGGAACCCAGGAAGCGCCGTCCGGGTCGCGCCGCTCCAGCCGGACGGTCAGCCCCGCCGCGGGCAGCCCCTTCGCCGCGTCCAGCACATGCGTCGACAGACTCACAGCTCCTCTTCCCCCACGAGTTTGCTCAGGCGAAGGTCCACGATCTTCGCCAGTTCGCGCCGGACGACCGCCCGTTCGGCGTCGGCGTCGTTGCCCAGCCGGTCACGGAGATCGCCGAGCATGTCGGTGGCGGTGCGGCCGGTGGCGCAGATCAGGAACACATGCCCGAAGCGGTCCTCATAGGCCCGGTTCCCCTGGATGAGGGCGGCACGCACGTCCGGCGCGGCGCCGTCCATGCCCGACTGCTCGGTCTTCGACCAGCCGCCGACCCGGTCCCCGATGCGGGGATGCGCGGCCAGCGCCTCCTCCACATCCGACCATTCGAGCTCGTCCAGCACGCCCGCCCCGGCCGCGCGCAGATCGTCCAGATCGCGGTAGCGCCGCCCTGTGACGGCGCCGAGCCAGCGACGGGACGCACAGCACTCCGACAGTTCCGTTTCCGTGAACAGCACCGTTCCCCCCTCGTCGCACATGCAGTACACACGGCGTCCGGGAGGTGGTCGAGGCACAGGACGTCCGAACTCGGCTCCCCTTCGCCGCAGACGCTTTGTAGGTTGCTACATTTGACTTCCTTCCCACGGTTGAAGCCGGGGGATTCCGGCCCTCGCGGGTCGGGTTTCCTGCTTCGCCGCCAGTCGCCCGTCAGGCTCGCGCCTTTGGGGTCTTACACCGGCTCCACAGGCGTTTCACCTCTCGGCCAGCCCGGCCGCGAGGATGTTACGAGCCGCGTTCACATCCCGGTCATGCACCGCCCCACAGCCGCACTCCCACGACCGAAGGTTCAACGGCATCACCTCTTGCCGGACCCCGCACCCGCTGCACAGCTTCGAACTGGGGAACCACCGGTCGACCACGACCAGCTCACGGCCATACCACCCGGTCTTGTACTCCAGCATGCCGCGCAACTGGCGCCAGGAAGCATCGCTGATCGCGCGGGCCAGCGCATGGTTGCCGAGCAGGTTGCCGACGGTGAGGTCCTCGATCACGACCGTTTGATTCTCGCGGACGAGCCGAGTGGTCAGCTTGTGCAGGAAATCCCGCCTGCGGTCGGCGATCCGGGCATGGACCCTGGCGACCCTGCGCCGGGCCTTGGCCCGGTTCTTCGAACCCCGCTCCTTGCGGGCCAGCACCTGCTGGGCCTTGGCCAGCTTGCGCCGGTCGCGCCGCTCGTGGCGCGGGTTGGTGACCTTCTCCCCGGTGGACAGGGCCACCAGGGACGCGATACCCGCGTCCACGCCCACGGCGTGCCCTCTGGGAGGCAGCGGGCTGATCTTCTCAGCCACCAGGAAGGACACGAACCAGCGGCCCGCGGCGTCCCGGCTGACGGTGACGGTGGACGGCTGCGCGCCCTCGGGCAGCGGACGCGACCACACGATGCGCAAAGGCCCGTCCATCTTCGCCAAGGTCAGCGCGCCGTCCCGCCAGCGGAACGCCGACCGGGTGTATTCGGCCGACGCCCGCGACTTCTTGCGGGACTTGAACGCCGGATACCCGGCGCGCTTGGCGAAGAAATTCACGAACCCCGCTTGCAGATGCCGCAGGGCCTGCTGCAAAGGGACCGAGGACACCTCGCCCAGGAACGCCAACTCCGGCATCTTCTTCCACGCCGTCAGCAGCGCCGAGGTCTGCGCGTAGGAGACCCTGCGGCCCTCGGCGGTGAAGGCGCGCGACCGTTCCTCCAACGCCTTGTTGTAGACCAGGCGGACGCACCCGAACGTCCGGGCAAGCACTTGAGCCTGTCCGGGGGTCGGGTAGAAGCGGTACTTGTAGGCCCGCTTCACCGACTGCGCCATGTCACTCACCGTACCCGGAGAGTGGCCGCGAGTCGCACGCATGTTCGCATCCCTGCGGCATCGTGCCGCGTTTCCTCCCCATGCCTGAAGGCGGGGGTCTCCACGCTTCAAGGAGAAAGATGAGCCGTCCGATGAGCGCGGCGACCTTCGCGGCGGTCGACCTGGGGGCCTCCAGCGGGCGGGTCATGGCCGGACGCGTCGGCCCCGGCACGCTGGAGCTGGACGAGGTCCGCCGTTTCCCGAACCGTCCAGTCCGGGTGAACGGCACCCTGCACTGGGACATCCTCGGCCTGTACGGGAACGTCCTGGACGGGCTGCGCGCCGCGCCGTCCGGGCTGGCCTCCGCCGGCATCGACTCGTGGGCGGTCGACTACGGACTCCTGGACGCCGGCGGCGCGCTGCTGCGCAACCCCGTCCACTACCGCGACGCCCGCACCGAAGGCGTCATGGACCGCGTCCGCGCCGACGTGGGCGACGACGCCCTCTACCAGGCGTCCGGCCTCCAGTTCCTCCCGTTCAACACGATCTACCAGCTCGTGGCTGACGACCTGGCGGGGGCGAGCACGCTGCTCCTCGTCCCCGATCTGCTCTCCTACTGGCTCACCGGCGAGATCGGGGCGGAGCGGACGAACGCGTCCACGACCGGGCTCCTGGACGTCCGTACCGGCACCTGGTCGCACGACCTCCTGGCCCGCCTCGGCCTCCCCGCCGAGATCTTCCCGCCGCTCCGGAACCCGGGCGACCGCATCGGCCCCCTCCGCGACGACGTGGCGGCCGAAGTGGGCCACCCGTCCCTCCAGGTCGTCGCGGTCGGGTCGCACGACACGGCGTCCGCGGTCGCCGCCGTCCCTGCCGAGACCGGCCGGTTCGGCTACATCTCCTGCGGTACCTGGTCGCTCGTCGGCGTCGAGCTGGACGCGCCCGTCCTGACGGACGCGAGCCGCAAGGCGAACTTCACCAACGAGGGCGGCGTCGGCGGGACGGTCCGCTACCTGCGCAACGTGATGGGCCTGTGGCTCCTCCAGGAGTCGCTGCGGACGTGGGGCGGCCCCGACCTGCCCGCGCTGCTCGCCGAGGCCGCGCGGGTGCCGGGCCTGCGGTCGCTCATCGACCCCGACGACCCGGAGTTCCTC
>JBOHBY010000104.1:0-6864 GCA_050698635.1 Spirillospora sp. | reverse complement strand
GGTCGACGTCCAGGACGGCGACGTCGGGCCGGTGCCGCAGCGCCGCCTTGACGATCGCGTCGCCGCTGCCGATCTCCGCCACGACCTCCAGGTCGGGTTCCAGGTCGAGCAGGCCGGTCAGCGCGCCGCGCAGCAGCGCGACGTCCTCGGCCAGCAGGATCCGGATCGTCTCGGGCACGCTAGGCACCGTATCGACCGGCGCCCGCGTGACGTCGCCGTTCACTCCCATCATTGATGATCACGTCCTCCACGATCGCGATCATCCGTCCGGGACTCCCGCCGGTCGCGGAAGACCGCCCTGATGAACAGCTCGGTGTGCCGCAGCGCCCGCTCGCGGGCCTCCCGGCGTTCCTCGGGGGTGGCGTCGGCGTGCAACCACAGTAGCCGCGCCTGGCCGATCGGCCCGAAGAGGGCCCAGGCCAGGTCGGCGGGACGGCCGAGGTCGGCCGGGATCCAGCCCGCGTCGATCCACCGCTCGAACAGTGAGCCCATCTCGTCCATGGACTCGGTGAGGGTGTCGCCCATGGCGGCGGTATGGACGAGCCCGTCCCGCACCATCAGGCTCATGAACAGCCGTCCGCTCGGCGAGTCCCACGCGTCCAGGACGTGCGCGACCAGCGCGCGGATGTAGGCGGACGGGTCGCGTCCGGCCAGCTCGGGGTCCAGGCTCTCCCGCCCGGACACCAGGCCCTGCGGCCCCAGCTTGGCGACGGCCGCGTCGAAGATGTCCTGCTTGCTCGCGAAGTGCGCGTACAGGACGCTCTCGCTCAGCCCGACCTCGCGGGCGATCGCGCGGATCGAGGTGCCCGTGTACCCCTTCTGCGCGAAGAGCCGCAGTGCCGCCTCGACGAGTTCGGACTTGGTGTCCCCGGCCTGCGTCTTCGGCGGGCGTCCTGGACGCCGCCGCGCCGTCCCGTCCTGCCTGGTCGTTCCCTCCGGCCCGGTAGTTCTGTCCGGCCTTGTCGGCACCTCTCACTCCCTCCCCGTTCCACCTGTTACGTGGGTATTACATGTGCAGCGTGCCGGACAGGCCCGCCGCCCCGCATTAGACGTTGGTATTACACAGCCCGCTCTTGCGGCTCCTGCCGCCCCTGCTCCGCCTGCTGCTCGCGTGCCTTCTTCGGCACCAGCACCAGCGCGACCCCGGCGACGGCCCACACCGCCAGCACCAGGAGCGGCCCGCCGATCGCGTTGCCGTCGAAGTAGACGGTGTTGCGCACTGCGTCGATGGCGGCCGCGACCGGCAGCCAGTCACCGATCGCCGCGAACCACTGCGGGATGAACTGCGGGCCGATGGGGCCGCCGCTCGCCGGGACGCCGATCGGGATGAACAGCAGCCCGGTCAGGCCCAGGGCGGGCGGTCCGCCGACGCGCAGCGCGCCCGCGGCGAACGCGCCGACCGCGAACACCAGCAGCGCGGCCAGCCCCCACAGCTCCAGCGGGACGCCGGTGAGCGCGCCGGTCAGCCCGGCGGCGACCCACGCGTTGGCCCCGCCGACGGCGACGGCCCCGCCCGCCAGCAGCCCGATCCGCCGCGCCGCACCGGCCTTCGGCACCGCGACCGCGAGCATGACCGCCAGGATCACGGCCGGGATGACCGTCGTGATCACGAAGAAGATCGAGGACACGCCGTTGTTGTCGTCGTGCGGCAGCGGCCGGACGTCCTCGACCGTGACCTGCTGCCCGAGGGCCTGCCCTGCACCCTGGAACGCCATGGTCAGCGCGGCCTCCTCGATCTTCCCGTTCGCGCCCGCGATGATCAGCTTCGCGCCGCCCTGAGCGCCGCCGGCGCCGCCGCCTTGGCCGGCGGGCTGGCCGGCGGGCTGGCCGGGGACGAACACCGCGTCCACGTCGCGCTCCAGCAGCGCGTCCCGCGCCTTCTTCTCGTCGCCGTAGGACGTGAGGTCGAACGCGCCGTCGGCCTTCTTGTCCAGCATCGTGCCGAGCCGGTCGACGTCGCCGTCCGGCGCGACGACGGCGACGGGCACCTCGTGCGGCTCCAGATGGTGCAGGGCCCCGAGGAACGCCCCCGCGAAGATCATGCCGATCAGCGACACCACCACCAGCACGGCGATGGGCTTGCCCTTCTCATGCATCCCCTTCTCATGCATCACTGCCTCCTTGCTCGATGCGCCTACCGCTCATGACCTATAAAATAATCGCTCGTTCGATTAATTACTAGGGAGCGTGCATGAGGCTGGTCACATGGCGGATGCGAACCGGCGCGAGGCTTCCTAGATTCAGGCTCGCGCGCACCTGTCGCCGGTGCGCCGATCACGGGAGGCTGCGTGTACTACGGTGTCTTGTCGCACACGGTCGGGCCCCTGCTCCGCGTGCTGCTGCGCCCGAGGGTCGAGGGCAGGGAGAACATCCCGGCGCACGGGCCGTTCATCCTCGCGAGCAACCATCTGTCGATGGCCGACAGCTTCGTCCTGTCGCCCGTCATCCCCCGCCGGCTGTGGTGGCTGGCGCGGGCCGAGTACTTCGAGCTGCCGGGCCCGGCCGGACGGGCGATCCGGTGGGGCATGCTGGCGCTGGGGAACGTCCCGATCAGGCGCGGGCCGACCCGCGCCGCCGTCCGGGCCCTGGAGCAGATGGCCGGCTACCTCGACGCGGGCGGCGGCGTGGCGATCTACCCGGAGGGCAGCCGCTCCCCTGACGGCCGCCTCTACCTGGGCCGCCGGGGCGTCGCGTGGCTCGCCCTCAAGACCAACGCCAAGGTCGTCCCGGTCGCGCTCGGCAGGACCGACCAGATCGTCCCGCTCGGCACGTGGCGGCCCCGGCTGAACGTCCGTCCGACGGTCCGGTTCGGCGAGCCGATGGACTTCTCCCGCTACCGCGACCTGCCGCCGGGACGGGCCCGCCGCGTCATCACCGACGAGGTCATGGAGGCCATCCACAAGCTGTCCGACCTGGAATGGGCGGGCACCCTGAACCCCCGGGCGGACGACGAGTAGCGCCCACGCCCACGGCCACGCCCACGCCCACGCCCACGGCCACGGCCACGGCCGTTCAGGTCAGGACGTGCTCGGTGAGGAGCTGCTCGAACTCGGTCTCGAAGTGCTCGTACTGGACGCGGAGGTTCGGCCCCGGCCAGCCGTCCGGGAGCAGTTGGGCGGGCAGCAGCGGGTCCTTCATCAGGTGGCGGAGGACGGCGGCGGCGAGCGTGAACCGCGCGGCGATCGCGGTGGCCTCCGTCAACGCCGTGCTGAGGGCGTGCGCGGTGGCCGTCCAGGCGTCCAGGTCCCAGAGGGCGGCGGCCAGGGCGGCGGGCTCCTCCTCGGGACGTCCCCGCAGGAACATGCACTGGCGGACGACGATCTCCGACCGCGGCCTGGTCAGGTTCGCCGGGCGCAGCCACGTCCCCTCGCGGAGTTCGGCGAGCCGGAGCGCGGACATGGCCTGCCGCAGCGCGGCCCGGTCGGTGGCGGGACGCCGGTCGGCGGTGATGACGGCGATCTCCCACGTGCCGTCCCAGGGCAGGGCCGGGGGCAGGCGGCTCTCGTCCTGGCGGGTTTGGCGTTCGAGCAGCCGCTCGGTGAGCGCGTACGTCCCGCCGGCCTGGACGAGGTCGCCCGAGTTCACCATGCGCGACAACGCGACACGGATCGTTCCCTCGGCGATATCGAACAGCTCGCCGACCCGGACCAGGTAGCGGGCCGGGAGCCGGGGCGGGTGGACGCCCAGCAGCGTGCTCAGGACGACGGAACGCGCGGTCAGCGGGCGGATCTCCAGGCTTTCCATAGCTGGTCGGAATCGTATCCCGGTCGGCGGAGGGACTCCCCAGATTACGGTCTTCCATCATGCGAAATTGAGGCGTGACACGCGAGGGGGTGGCGACCTGTCCTGCGGGCGAGGGTTCGCTGCTGGCCCGGCGATGGTTCGTCGCGCGTCCTCGACACACGGCGGAGCCCCACGGGTAAGTTGATCATTGCAGGCGTGCGGAACACGTGCGGAACACGTGACGGAGGAGCGGGCGCATGACCCTGACCGTGGACGAGGCAGGACTGGCGATCGTAGACCCGAGGACCTACGCCGACGACCGCAGGTTGCACGAGGCGCTGGCCCTGCTACGCCGTGAGTCCCCCGTGCACCATGTGGACGCCCCCGACTACGACCCGTTCTGGGCCGTCACCCGGCACGAGGACATCATGGAGGTCGAACGCAACCACCAGCTGTTCCTGAACGCGCCGCGCCCGCTCCTCGCCCTCGCCGGGCTCGACGCGCTGAACCGGCAGCGGGCGCAGGAGGGCATCGCGCTGCGCACCCTCGTCCACATGGACGACCCCGACCACCGGGTCGTGCGCGCGATCGGCGCCGACTGGTTCCGTCCCCGGGCGATGCGGGCGCTGGAGCCGCGCGTCCGGGAACTGGCACGACGGTATGTCGACCGGATGGCCGAGGCGGGCGGCGAATGCGACTTCGCGCAGGAGATCGCGGTGCATTTCCCGCTGTATGTGATCCTGTCGCTGCTCGGCCTGCCCGAGAGCGACTTCGGCCGGATGCTGAAGCTCACGCAGGAACTGTTCGGCGGCGACGACGGCGACTTCCAGCGCGGCACCTCGAACGAGGAGAAGATCGCGGTCCTGCTCGACTTCTTCGCCTACTTCCAGGGGCTGACGGAGGCACGGCGCAAGAACCCGACCGACGACCTCGCGTCCGCGATAGCCAACGCCCGCATCGACGGTGAACCGCTCAACGACTTCGACACCGCGTCGTACTACGTCATCGTCGCGACGGCCGGGCACGACACCACCAGCGCGACGATCGCGGGCGGCCTGCACGCGCTGATCGAGCACCCGGACCAGCTCGACCGGCTCCGCGAGAAGCCCGAGCTGATGCCGCTCGCCGTGGACGAGATGATCCGCTGGGTCACGCCCGTCAAGGAGTTCATGCGCACCGCCGTCCAGGACTACGAGCTGCGCGGCGTCAAGATCGCCGAGGGCGAGGCGGTGCTGCTGTCGTACCCGTCCGGCAACCGGGACGAGGACGTCTTCGACGACCCGTTCAGCTTCGACGTGGGCCGCGACCCGAACAAGCACCTGGCGTTCGGGTTCGGCGTCCACTACTGCCTAGGCGCGGCCCTCGCCCGCATCGAAGTACGCGCATTCTTCGAGGAACTGCTGCCCCGCCTTGGCTCCATCGAGCTTTCCGGTACGCCGGAGAGCATCGCCACCACGTTCGTCGGCGGCCTCAAGCGCCTCCCCGTCCGCTACACCCTCAGCTAACGGCGGGCGTCCTGAGGTGAAGGCATTCCACCGGCGAGGCCGTGAGCTTGCGGAGGCGGTTTAGCGGACGCGGTGGAGGAGGTCGTCGCCGCGGGCTAGGCGGTGGCAGTTCTCTGTCGCGACGGCGAAGTATCTGTCCCAGGTCTCGTGGGTCAGCCATGCGACGTGCGGCATGACGACGACGTTGCTGAGGGCCAGTAGCGGGTTGTTCGAGTTGGCGGGTTCCTGCTCGAAGACGTCCAGGCCGGCGGCGGCGAGGTGGCCCGATTTCAGGGCCGCGACCAGGGCGGGCTCGTCGATGACTGGGCCGCGTGCCGTGTTCACCACGATGGCGCCATCCGGGAGTAGGGCCAGACGTTCGGCGTTCAGGAGGTGGTGGGTGTCGTCGGTGAGCGGGACATGGGCCGAGACGATGTCGCTCGTCCGTAGTAGTTCGTCTAGTTCGCGCCAGGACGGGTCGCCGGGGCGTGGCCGTCGTGACGTGTAGAGGACGCGGGCGCCGATCGCCTCCAACATCCCGCGCAGCAATGTCGCGATCTCGCCGCCGCCGAGCAGGCCGACCGTCCGTCCGGCCAGTTCCCCGCCCACCAGCGCCCGGTCGGCGGGCCAGCCCGCGCCGCGCCGCGTCGCCGCGTCGAACGGCACGACGCGGCGGAGCGCGGCCAGCATCAGCAGGAGGCTGGTCTCCGCGACGGCCTGCGCGTTCTGGCCCGGCATGTTCGCCACGGCGATGCCGCGCTCCTCGGCCGCGTCCAGGTCGATGGTGTTCACGCCCGTGCCGAGCTTCTGGATCAGCCTCAGGTTGGGCGCGCGATCCATGTCGGCCGCCGTCAGCGGACGCAGCACGTGCCAGATGACGTCGGTCTCCGGTAGTAGTTCGGTGAACCGGTCGTCGTCCTGCTCCGAGCAGCTCGTGATGTCGAGGCCCGGTTCGTCGTGGTCCATGTCGTAGTGCAGCAGTACCCGCATCCGACCCCCTTCGCTATCGTGCCGATCATGACGCATGTGCCGTGGCCTGCGCTTCCGATCGTGCAGGCGCCGATGGCGGGCGGGCCGTCCACACCCGCGCTCGCGGCCGCGGTGTCGGACGCGGGCGGCCTCGGCTTCCTCGCCGCGGGCTATAGGACCGTCGAGGCCGTGCGCGCCGAGATCGCCGCCACGCGGGAGCTGACGACCCGTCCGTTCGGCGTGAACGTCTTCATGCCGTCGCTGGACGAGATCGACCCGGCCGCCGTCGCCGCCTACCGTGACCGCCTCGTCCCCGAGGCTGAGCGTCTGGGTGTCTCCCTGGGCGTTCCGGCCGCCCGTGATGACGCCTACGAGGCCAAGGTCGCCGATTTGCTGTCCGACCCTCCGGCGTTCGTCAGCTTCACGTTCGGCCGCCCGTCTCCGGGCGTCGTTCGTGCCTTCCAGGATCGCGGAGCGGTCGTGATCGTCACGGTGACGACCGTCGACGAGGCCCGGTCGGTTTCGGCCGCCGACGCGCTCTGCGTTCAGGGTGCCGAGGCGGGCGGGCATCGCGGCTCGTTCGCCAACACGTCCGACGATCCGGTGCCGTTGCGGGCGCTGCTCCGGGACGTCCGCGCCGCCACGCCGCTGCCGCTCATCGCCGCGGGCGGGCTGGGCACGTCCGCGG
>JBOHBY010000103.1:0-3019 GCA_050698635.1 Spirillospora sp. | reverse complement strand
GATCTGGTGCGGGGGCGGCGGCTGCTGCGGGCGCGGCACCGGGGGCGGCGGCGGGAGCTGCGAGGCGATCCGGGTGCCCTGGTTGAGGAGGTCGTCCTGCCCGCCGCCCTGGCCGCCCGGCGCGACGCCGACGTGCCCCAGCAGGTTCAGCAGGAGCTGCGCCGCCGGCGGGCGCAGGCCCGCGTCCTTGGACAGGCAGCGTCCGACCAGGTCGCGCAGCGGCCCCGCGGGCAGCGCGGACAGGTCGGGCTCCTCGTTGAGGATCCGGTTGATGATGACCGGCAGCGTGTCGGCCTCGAACGGCGACTGCCCGGTCGCGGCGAACACCATCGTCGCGCCCCAGGCGAAGATGTCCACGGCCGGGGTGAGCGGCGCGCCGGTGAGCTGCTCGGGCGCCAGGTAGCCGGGGGTGCCGACCACCATGCCGGTGGCGGTCACCGCGCTCTCCTGCGAGTTGACCGTCCTGGCGATGCCGAAGTCGACGACGCGCGGGCCGTCCGAGGCCAGCATGACGTTGTTCGGCTTGAAGTCGCGGTGGACGATCCCGGCCTCGTGGATGGCGGCGAGCGCCGTCACCGTGCCGATCGCGAGACGTTCCAGCTCCTGGGCGCCGCGCGGCCCGTCGTGCGCGACGACGTCGTGCAGGGACGGCCCGTCGATGAACTCGCTGACGACATACGGCTGGTCGCCGTGGACATCGGCCTCCAGGACGCGCGCCGTGCAGAACGGCTCGACCTTCTGCGCCGCCGCCACCTCGCGGGTGAACCGGGCCCGCGCGGCCGGGTCGTTCGCCATCTGCGCGTGCAGCAGCTTGATGGCGACGTACTCGCCTCCTGGCGCCCTCCCCAGGAAGACGGCGCCCTGACCCCCCGCGCCGACTCGGCCGACGACCTCGTACTGCCCGAGTGCCCTAGGATCGCCCGGCTCCAGCGGAGCGGCATCCGGCATCTGACCCTCCAGTGACCCGCAGTGATGTACCGCGATAGTGTGCGCCGGACCCCGTCGCGGGGGCCCTTGTGCCGGCGATCGCCGGCAGACCCCGCAGGGGGCCCGCCCCCAACCTCAGGCGGGCACGATATCGCGTTACTTCAGACGTTTCACCGAAGAGTCTGGTTCGATGTCCGACCAGCCTGATCGCCCGTCCCGCCGCGCCGGGTATGTTGGCGCGCACAACGCCCCCCGGACCGATATGATCCCCGCCGCCGCGCGATCCGCGGCGGGAGAGCCGGTTCCGGCACCACACCGCGACGTCCGTCCGATATGTGACAGAAGACACATTTCAGGGATGGGGCGCGGGTGATGGGTGTCACTCGTGGGAACGGTCGCGCCTTGTGTGTCGCAGGTCACCAACCGTGACAGAATTTCCCGCCCGGATCGGGCACAAGAACGGTCCCCCGAGCGTTAGTTCCGCGCGACGGGGCGCATAAAGCACTGAGGGGGATGGAGATAGAAGATGGCGACCGACTACGACAGCCCACGCAAGACAGACGACGATCTCAGCGAGGACAGCCTCCAGGAGCTCCAGGCCCGGCGTGCCGACAAGGCCGCCAGCATCATCGATGAGGACCTGGACGCCGGCGAGGTCGCCGAGCTGCCCGGCGCCGACCTGTCGAACGAGGAACTCACCTTCCGGGTGGTTCCGCGGCAGGCCGACGAGTTCACCTGCACGCGCTGCTTCCTGGTGCACCACCGCAGCCAGCTGGCCACCGAGAAGAACGGCCAGCCCATCTGCCGCGAGTGCGCCGCCTGACCGGGAGTGGCCGCAGGTGCCGGGAGAGATCGAACCACGTCAGGAGGACATGGAGCCGTCCCGCCGGAACGGCTCCGCCGAACTCGGTGAGCTCGTCGGACGGCTCACCGCCGAAGAGGGCATGGACCGCGAGACCCGCGGCCGCCTGCTCGGCCGGCTGGCCGCACTGCTCGGCCAGAAGGCCCGCAGAGCAGGCGCCGCGGGCGTCGCGCGGGGCCGGTTGCTCGCCGACCTGCTCGTCGAGACCGCCCCGCACATCCCGATCCGCGACCTTGAGAGACTGCAGGCCCACCACCACGGCCTGATGGGCGAGGAACTCGCCGACCGGATCGTCAAGGTGGCAGGCAACGGCACCACCGCCGTGGGCGCCGCGGGCGGCGCGCTCGCCGCCGTGGAGTTCGCCGCCCCGCCGCTCCTGCTGACCGTTCCCGCCCAGCTGGCGGCCGAGACCCTCGTCGTCGCGGCCATCGAGGTCAAGATGATCGCCGAACTGCACGAGGTGTACGGCGTCACCGTCCAGGGCACCGGAACCGCGCGCGGCGCGGCGTTCGTCACGTCCTGGGCACGGCAGCGCGGCATCAACCCCCTGGAGACCGGCTCGCTCACCAGCGCGCTCGGCACGGCCGCCAAGTCGGCCCTGCGCAAACGCATGCTGCGCACCTTCGGCCGCAGCCTCGGCACCATGGGCCCCTTCCTCACCGGCGCCGCCGCGGGCGCCGCCCTCAACCGCTCCGCGACGAAGGCCCTGGCCGCCAAGATCCGCCACGACCTCCGCCAGTCGATGGGACCCCCACCCGACCAGCGCCGCCTAGAGGGCTGAGCCCTCGGCAGCTAGCTCTTGAGGTTGGACGGGAGTTCGCCGGTGCCCTTGGCCCACTGGCGGGCGGCGGCGCGGGTGGCCAGGAGGCGGGCGAGTTCCATGCCGACGCCCATCACGACGGCCCAGCCGATCGCCTCGGTCAGCGCGACCTCGGGGGACTCGGGGTTCGTCGGCGGCTCCTTCCCGGTGCTCTTCTTCCAGGCCATCGTGATGGCCTTCTTCGCGACGAAGCCGCCCGCGAAGGCCGCGGCGCCGGCCATCACGCGCCAGCCGAGGTCGCCCTTGTCCGCCATGATCGTCCTCCAGTCGTCCTGTCGTGTCCGACGCTACCGGAACGGCCCACCACCGGCGGTGGCGGCGATCGCCGCGTCGGCGCCGACAATTGGCCTGCGATCCGGGCCGATGTCAATACGATTGATCCATGACAGAGCAGCCGCGTACTCCGCACG
>JBOHBY010000102.1:0-2712 GCA_050698635.1 Spirillospora sp. | reverse complement strand
GCGCGGACCCGGTCGAACGCGGGTGCCGTGTCCTCCGGCTGCTTGAACGGGACGTTGTACTCGTCGGCGTACCGGACGGCGAGCCGCGGCGTCCGCTTCGCCCCGGTCCCGCCGATGATGATCGGCGGGCCGCCGGGCTGGGCGGGCTTGGGCCGCGCGGGCGAGTCGGCCACGGTGTAGTGCTCGCCGCTGAACGAGTAGGTCTCGCCGGGCGGCGTCCGCCAGAGCCCGGTCACGATCTCGAGCTGCTCCTCCAGCCGGGCGAACCGCTCCCCCAGGCTCGGGAACGGGATCCCGTACGCGGTGTGCTCCACCTCGAACCAGCCCGTCCCGAGGCCGAGGTCGACGCGTCCGGCGCTCATCTGGTCGACCTGCGCGACGGAGATCGCCAGCGGGCCGGGCAGCCGGAACGTCCCGGCCGTCACGAGCGTGCCGAGCCTGATCCGGCTGGTCTCCCTGGCCAGCGCGCCCAGGGTGATCCAGGAGTCGGTCGGGCCCGGCTCGCCCGTCACGTCGCCCATCTTGACGAAGTGGTCCGAGCGGAAGAACGCGTCGAACCCGAGGTCCTCCGCCGCCTTGGCCACGGCCAGCTGTGTCTCGTAGGTCGCCCCCTGCTGGGGCTCGGTGAAGATCCGAAGTCGCATGGTCCCATCCTGCAACCCGCGCGGCCCGGCCCGTGACATCGGGGCGGCTCGTCCCGCCGGGTCAGCGCCGCTTGGTGATCCGGGTGCGGACGACCGCGCTGTTGTTCGCCCGGTCGGCGTCGGTGGTCGGCGACGACGCCGTCCAGGACGACTCCAGCACCGTCCCCGCGCGGACGCTCTTGCGCGGCACCGCCTTGAGGTGCAGCGTCCTGGACTCACCGGCCTTGAGCGAACCCAGCGAGCACACGTAGGCACCGTGGCGCGGCGAGCAGGCGGTGTGGCGTCCGACGAGCTTGATCGGCCCCCGCGACCGGACCGTCACGCTCTTCGCCGTGGACGGCCCGAGGTTGCGCACCTTCATCTCGTACGGGATCTTCGCCCCCGACCGCGCCTTCGCCGGCGCGCTCTCGGTGATGGCGAGGTCGGCGGTGGCGGCGACGCGCACGGCCGGGAACCTCCTGGTCACGCGTGTCCCGTCCCACGTCACCGTCCCGCTTGGGCTGATCTTCCGGCCGGGCTTGGCCCGGTCGGCGACCTTCGCCCTGAGCACCCCGCTGATCTCGTGTCCGGGCCGGACGGTGCCGACGTGGCAGACGACCCTCCATCCGCTGGACGCGCAGTCCTTGTCGCCCGACACGAAGGCCAGCGACTTCGGCAGCGTCATCCGGAACACCGCCTCATGCGGCTTCGCCCGCTGCGTCGCCAGCTCGACGGGCCTGCCCTTCCCATGCTTGCCCTTGCCGTGCTTGCCCTTAACGGCCTTGGCCTTGGCCTTCGTCTTGGCCTTGGCGGGCTTGGCTTTGGCGGGCTTGGCCTTGGCGGGCTTCGGCAGCGGAACCGAGGTCGCGCGGAACGTCCACGTCCACTCGTAGGTGCGTCCCGGGATCACCTCGTCGGTGGGAGCGGCCGTGTGGAGCGCCACGCTGTTCACATGCGTCGTCTTGACGTGCTTCGATTTCGGCTTGGGCTTCGGTTCGGCGTGCGTTCTGGGCCTCGGCGGAGGCTTCGGCGCGCCCTCGTCCGCCCCGGCCGCAGCCGGCACGACCCCCAGCAGCGGCGCGGCCACCAGCACGGCGAGTCCGCGCGCCTTCCATGTCCGGATCACAATGAGCCCCCCGTGGCCTGCGGTTCCTTCTTACGGACACGTCCGTTGTAGCTAGCGCCGGGGCCACCTCATAGCGTTGCGTCGGCGTGTCGTCACAGCACGCATTGTTCAATTGGACGAATGGCCAGGAATCACGACCAAAGGAGCTGACAATGTCCGTCTTCGGCGTCGACTACGCGTGGGGCCGTCCCGGCGCGTCCGCGCTCAAACGCGCCGGGGCGAAGTACGCGTGCCGCTACCTCTCGCACGACAAGACCGGCAAGAACCTGACCCGCGCCGAGGCCGACGACCTCTCCGAGGCCGGGATCTGGCTCGTGGTCGTCTGGGAGACCACCGCGAAGCGCCCCCTGGACGGACGGTCCGCGGGCGCCGCCGACGCCGAGGACGCCGCCGCCCAGGCGAAGGCGTGCGGCATGCCCGGCGCCCGCCCGATCTACTTCGCCGCCGACTGGGACGCCACCCGCGGCCAGCAGGACGAGATCAACGCCTACCTCGACGGCGCCGCGAGCGTCATCGGCCGCGACCGGGTCGGCCTGTACGGGGGGCACGGGCCGGTGAAACGCGCGTTCGACGCCGAGAAGATCACCTACGGCTGGCAGACCTACGCGTGGTCGGGTGGCAAGTGGGACGACCGCGCCCAGCTCCAGCAGTACTCCAACGACCACGAGATCAACGGCGTCGGCGTCGACTACAACCGCGCCGTCCGCGACGACTACGGGCAGTGGCGCGTCGGCGTCACGCCCTGAGCGGCGCCGCAGGGCCGGGCGGCGTCCGGAAAGAGGCGGTAAGTCAGCGGGCGGCGGCGCGTCCGCCCGGTTCGCCGTACAGCGCCCGGAGGAAGGTGAGGGCGAGCCGCCGCTTCTCGCCCGGGTCGGTCCGCAGGTCGGCGAAGTAGGCGTTGAGCTCCGCGAGTTCGCGCGGCGTCTCGTCCGCGGCGGACGGGTCCTGGCCGCCGAGCGGCTC
>JBOHBY010000101.1:0-3769 GCA_050698635.1 Spirillospora sp. | reverse complement strand
GCTCAGTGTCGCTCAGTGCCGCTCAGCGGGGGGGGGGTGGGTGCGGTGGCGAAGCCGTACTTGTTGAAGAGCTTCTGCGCGGCGGGGGTGGTCAGCCACGACACGAACGCGCTCGCGTCCTCCTCGTGGTCGCCGTCGCGGACGGGAGCGGCGGGGAAGGCGGCGGTGACGTTCACGTCCGCCGGGATGGGGACGCTGCTCGCGGCGACGCCCGCCGAGCGCAGGTCGGTGACGTAGACGATGCCCGCGTCCGCGTCGCCGGAGCGCACCCTGTCCAGGACGGCCCGCGCGCTGATCTCCTCCGACGTCCACCGGACGGTCAGCCCCGCCTTCGCCAGGACCTGGCGGGTGTAGCGGCCGACCGGGACCGTCCCGGCGCCGACCGCGACCCGGAGGCCCCGCCGCGTCAGGTCGTCGAGGCCCCGGATGCGGCGAGGGTTGCCGGGGCGGACGGCGATGGTCAGCGAGGTGTGCCCGACGACTCTGGGCTGGTCGGCGAGGTACTCGTCGGCCTCGTCCATGTCGGCCTGGTCCGCCGTCATCAGCACGTCGCCTGGGTCGTGGTCGGACAGCCGGTCCGACAACTCCGGCGAGGCGCCGAACTCGAACCGGAGCCTGATGCCGGGGTTCTCCTGGGCGTAGGCCCGTCCGAGCTCGTCGGCCACCTCCGTCAGCGACGACGTGGTGAGGACGGTCAGCGTCGTAGGCCCGGAGGAACCGCCGCAGCCCGCGCCGAGACCGAGACCGGGGACGGCGACGACGGTGAGCGCGACGAGCGGCGCGGACGCGCGGAGCCGCCGCCTGCGGGGGGAATCGGGCATATGGCCTCATCCTAGGGTTGCGGGGGTTGTGCTCCCGGGATTCGGACCTGGCGTGTCAGTCCCGCGCACTAGTGTTCTCGGCGACTGGAGATCACGTTCCGGAGGCCAACGATGTCCCTCGACCTGATGGAAATGCTGCCCGGCGACTGGCGGGAGCGGCTCGATCCGCTGCTCGACCCGATCGCCACCGCCGCGCTGGGAGCGTTCGTCGCGGGGGAGTACGCGGGGCAGACCGTCTACCCGCCTCAGGACGACCTGTTCAGCGCGTTCCGGCACTGCCCGTTCGACGCGGCCCGCGTCCTGATCCTCGGCCAGGACCCCTACCACGGTCCCGGCCAGGCCCACGGGCTCAGCTTCAGCGTCCGCGACGGCGTGCGGCTCCCGCCGTCGCTCCGCAACATCTACAAGGAGCTGGCCACCGACCTGGAGGTGCCGGTCGCGACGTCCGGTGACCTCACCCGCTGGGCCGACCAGGGGGTGCTGCTGCTCAACGCGGTGCTGACCGTCCGCGGCGGCGACGCGGGCTCGCACGCGGGCAAGGGCTGGGAAGACTTCACCGACGCCGCCATCCGCGCGCTGAACGACAAGTCCGAGCGCGTGGTGTTCGTGCTCTGGGGCGCCTACGCCCGCAAGAAGGCTCGGCTGATCACCGGCCCGCAGCACACCGTGATCGAGTCGGCGCACCCGAGCCCGCTCAGCGCCAAGAAGTTCTTCGGGACGCGGCCGTTCAGCGCCGTGAACAAGGCCCTGGTCGACGCGGGCCGTCCCGAGATCAACTGGGGTGCGGCCGACGCGGGCTGATCGGGCTGATCGGGCTGATCGGGTGTAGGGCGGGTCTAGGACGGGTCCCTCACTCTCGCGGGGGAAGGGGCGCGGCGGATTCACCCGGCGGCGGGAAGCGGGGCGGGTGCGCTTCCCGCCATCGTCGGGGGCATGACCGTTTCAGTTCTCTCCGGTAGGGCGCCCGCCGCGGGGGCCGGGCGTGCCCGGCTGTGGGTGTGCATGGCCACGATCGCGGCGTGCGTGCCCTATCTCAGCATCAAGATCGCGTGGTTGTCCGGCAGCACGGTCGGGTGGAACGACACGGAGGCCGCCAAGGGCTCGGCCCTCTACGTCGGCAACGCGATCACGATGGGCATGGACGCCATAGCCGTGCTGGTCGCGCTGGCGTTCACGTTCCCCTGGGGACGGCGCATCCCGGCGTGGCTGGTGCTGACGCCGATGTGGATCGCCGCGGGGCTGCTCGCGCCGATCGCCTTCGCGGTCCCGCTCGGCTCCCTCCTGCAGACTCTCTTCTCCTCCGAGCCGCTGACCGCGTCCGACAACGGTCTCCAGGACTGGGTGTACGGGGTCGTGTACACGGGCTTCACGTTGCAGGGGGTCGGGCTTGTCACGGCCTTCGTCCTGTACGGGCGGGAAAGGTGGCCGGACGTTTTCGCCGTCCGTACCAAGGACGTCGCCAAGGGAGCGACGCATCTGGTGCAGGTGCTTCTGGCGCGCACGGCGGCCGTGTTCGCCGTCGTCTTCGCGGCCGTGCAGTTCTTCTGGGCGTTCGGCGGGACGGCGGGGCTGTCCGACGAGAACCTCGACAACCGGAGCGCGGTCCTGCGACTGGCCGACGGCTTCATGGGGCTCATGGCGCTCGCGGGCGCGGTGGCGCTGCTCGTGATCGTCCAGCGCGGCGGGCGCCCGGAGCGGTTCGCGGTGCCGCTGGCCGCCCTGTGGATCGGCGCGGGCGCCACGTTCACGTGGTCGTTCTATGGGCTCATCACGCTGCTCAGCCAGCCGGAGTTCCTCGCCACCGACTCGGCGAGCGCGCTCAACCTGACGAAGCTGTGCGGGCTGTTCGCGGGGCTCCTGATGGGCGTCACCGGGGCCGTCCTGATCGCCGAGCGGGCCGCGGCCACCGGCGGCGCGGACGGCGCGGACGGCGCTGACGCTCAGAGCGCGAGCCCCACCGCCAGCAGGACGCCGTAGGCGATCTGGAGCCGGCCGGTCTCGCCCAGCACGGGGATCAGGGCGGGGCCGGTCGCGCCGTTCAGCACCTTCTGTGTAGGCGGCAGCGACAGCGGCGCGGCGAGCAGCGCGATCAGCGCCCACGGACGCGGCGCCGCCAGCGACAGGACGATCATGAACGGCAGCGCGGTGCACGCCGCGTACAGGATGCGGGTCCAGCGGTCGCCGAGCAGCACCGCGAGGGTCCGCTTCCCGGCCTCGCGGTCGGTGGGGATGTCGCGCAGGTTGTTGGCGACCAGCAGCCCGCAGGCCAGCAGCCCGATCGGCACCGCCGCCGCCCACGCCTCCCACGGCAGGCCCTCGACCTGCACGTACGTCGTCCCGACGACGGCGACGAGGCCGAAGAAGACGAACACCGACACCTCGCCGAGCGCGCGGTACCCGTACGGCGTCTTCCCGCCCGTGTAGAACCAGGCCGCGAGGATCGCGAACGCGCCGACGAGCAGCAGCCACCAGGTCGTGACGGCGGCGAGCACGAGCCCGGCGACCGCGGCGGCGAGGAAGCAGCCGAGCGCGGCGGCGAGGACCTGCCTGGGCGGCGCGACCTTCGAACCGACGAGGCGGAGCGGGCCGACACGGTCCTCGTCGGTGCCGCGGACGCCGTCGCTGTAGTCGTTGGAGTAGTTCACCCCGATCTGCAGGACGAGGGCGACGATCGCGGCCAGCACGGCACGCCACCAGACGGAGCCGCCCTCGCCGGCGGCGACGCCGGTGCCGACGACGACGGGCACGAGGGAGGCGGGCAGGGTGCGGGGCCGGGATCCGGCGACCCATTGGGAAAGCGTGGCCACAGTTACCGCTCGTTCTCGTGGGCGACAGGGGGACTAGTCCTTCGATTCTTCCCGATGATGATCAGTGCTCGGGCGCAGGCGCAACGACATGGCGAGGCCGAGGGCGAGGATCGCGGCGGTGGTGAGCGCGGCGTTCCTGGT
>JBOHBY010000100.1:0-1635 GCA_050698635.1 Spirillospora sp. | reverse complement strand
CCGCAGGTCGGCGCCGCGCAGGTCCGCGCCCTTCAGCTTCGCCCCGGCCAGATCGGCGCCACGCCGGTCCTCGCGTCCTGGGATTCCAGCTCTGGCCAGCTCGCTGACGTGCAGGAGCAGGACGTTGACCCGTTCCCGCACCTTCGGGAGGTCCAGGCCGATGAGCTCCCCTGGACTGCCCTGGCTGAGGCGGGCGACATGGTCGAGGGCCTTGCGGAGATCGTCGCGGACGGGCTCCGCCGCAGGCAGCGTGCGCGCCTCCTCCAGGTACCAGAGCGCCTCGTGGAGCTGCCACATGACGGGGAACACCCGGAACATGTCGCGCGCGACATCTGTACCACCGTGCCGCCAGTCGCGTCCACCGAAAGTGAGCTGCGAGACCTTCTGCCCTGCCCCGAGACAGTCGAAGACGGTGCAGCCCTGGAAACCACGCTCCCGAAGGCTCGTGTGGATACCGCAACGGTGGTCGGCCAGAAGGTTCCGGCACGGCTCGCCCGCCGCCTTGTCGATGGCGAAGTCGGCCGATTTGGCGAAGGGCAGCGCCGTGCAGCACAGCGCGAAGCAGTTCGCGCAGTCGGCGTTGAGGTCCTCCCGGTCGCTCATGCACGCGAGCTTAGGCCGCCTCCGGCGCGCTCAGGCCGCCGCGGGCCGCGCGTTCAGGCCGCGTCGTGGAACACCAGTCCCAGGGTGCGGCGATGCCCCGACCGGACGACGCTGACCCCGTGCCGCATCGGCGCCGCCGACCAGCCGCGCTTCGTCCGCACCGGACGGTCCCGTGTCGTGAAGATCAGGCCGTGCCCACGGGGAAGCAGCGTCGCCGTGCCTCTCGACTGGGCGCGGGCCCGCTGCTCGACCATCATGAACTCCCCGCCGGTGTAGTCGACGCCCGGCTCGTCCAGGCCGATCACGACCTGCATGGGGAACACCAGATCGCCGTAGAGGTCGCGGTGCAGGGCGTTCCAGTCGTCCTGCCCGTAGCGCAGCAGGATCGGTGTCGGCTTCTTCTGGCCCGCCGCGTGGCACATGTCGAGCCATTCCGGCAGGGTGTCCGGCCAGGGCGCGGGCCGTCCGAGCCTGGACGACCAGTCCCGCGCGATCGGCAGCAGGCGCGGATACAGCGCCGCACGCAATTCGCCGACCGGCTCAGGGAACGGCTCGGCGAAATATCGGTACTGTCCGGCGCCGAACCGGTAGCGCTCCATGTCGATCGTCGAACGGAACCGCTCCACCTCGTCGTACAGGTCGGCGACGTCCGCGCATTCCTCCTTGGTGAGGAGCGGGGGCGTCAGCGCGCTGCCGTAGGCGTCCATCTCACCGGCTAGCGCCGCCCAGTCGCCCTCCGCGACCCTGTCGGCGTAAATGCTCATGTCCGTAGAACACCACCGGGACGCGACACGTTGCAGCGCCCGGATAAGGTGGCGAACGCCCATGACAGGACCCCTTTCCGAAACCGCCGTCGCCGCCAGGCTGCGCGCCGCGGGCTCCGTCTTCGCCGAGGACGAGGCCCGGCTGATCCTCGGCACGGCCACCACACCGGACGACGCGTCCGCCATGGTGGAACGGCGCGCCGCCGGGCTGCCGCTCGAACACGTCCTCGGCTGGGCCGAGTTCTGCGGACTGCGCGTCGCCGTCGAC
>JBOHBY010000099.1:0-6772 GCA_050698635.1 Spirillospora sp. | reverse complement strand
CCGTACGGGTGCGGACGCGTCTGGTGGATGGAGCCGAGCTTCTTCGGATACCCCTGGTGCAGGCCGCGCGCGATGGCGAAGTCCTTGTCGACCCAGATGTAGACGCAGCGGGAGTAGGTTCGTCCTTCGAAGGAGCAGCGGACGACGACGAAGCACTCCTTGTACTGCGAGCGGACCGGGTCGAGCAGCTCCTCGCCCGACTCCGAGCACGACTGCCAGTCCGCCCAGATGATCGCGACGGCGCCGGGGTCGTCGGCGGCGGGGGACAGCGGCGCGGGGAGCAGTTCGGCGACGCGCGCGGGATCGGTGCGGTACTCGACGGTGAGCAGGTCGCCCGAGTAGTGCCACGGCGGGCTCGGGATCAGGGACGAGCGGCCCGTCGGGGTCTGGGGGTACAGGAAGCCTCGCACGGTCGCCACCACAATCCTCCCGGACGATATCGTTTGGGTCCGTACGATAGAGCCTCGCGCCCGGATTCGCCACTCCGGGACCCTGGTGATCAGGGCCTTCCTGCCGGGAGTCTTGTCAGGAGTGGTCGTCCACCATATGGTTTGAGCCCAAATGACTTGAGGGAGTGCGCGTGAGCCGACCGGTCGAGGACGTGGTGAGGGAACTGGCCGCCGACGGGATCGACGTGGTCCGGGTGTCCTACCCCGATCTGATCGGCGTCGAACGGGCGCGGGACGTGCTCGTCGAGCGGCTGCCCGCCGTCGTGGACCACGGGCTGTCGTTCTGCCGCGCCGTCTACCACACGACGCCGCAGGGCGACACGGTCGAGGTCCCCGGCGGGCTGGACGCCGGGCTCCCCGACATCTCCGTCCGCCCCGACCTGTCCACCCTGGCGAAGATCCCGTGGGAGGACGGCGTCGCGTCCTGCCTGGGCGAGGCGTACGAGCCCGCCAGCGACGACCTCTGCCCCGAAGGACCCCGCGAGGTGCTGCGCCGCGCCATCGCCGCGCTTGGCGAGCTGGGGCTCGACGCCGTCGCCGGGCCCGAGTTCGAGTACTACCTCTGCGAGCCCGACCCGTCCTCCCCGACCGGCTGGCGCCCGTACGCCGACGCGCCCGGCAACGTCTACACCGCCGGACGCAACGGCGACCCCGACGGCCACCTCCTGCGCACGCTCCGGCACCTGCGCGACCTCGGCCTCGGCGTGACGATGGGCAACCACGAGTTCGGCGGCGGCCAGTTCGAGATCAACCTCGACCACTCCGCCGCGCTCGACGCCGCCGACCGCGCGTTCCGGTTCAAGACGGCCGTGCAGGAGATCGCCCGCACGGAGGGACGGCTCGCCACGTTCATGGCCAAGCCGTTCAACGGCCAGGACGGCTCCGGCTTCCACCTCCACCTGTCCTGCCTGGACGCCGAAGGCCGCAACGTCTTCGACGGCACCGAGACCGACGGCCTTTCGGACACCGCCCACCACGCCATCGCCGGTGTCCTGGAGCACGCGCCCGCGCTCGCCGCGCTGCTCAACCCGACCATCAACTCCTACAAGCGGTTCGGCCCCGACAGCCTCGCCCCCTGGCTGATCGACTGGGGGCTCGACAACCGCAGCGCCATGGTCCGGATCCCGCCCGAGCGCGGCGCCGCGTCCCGGCTCGAAGTCCGGCTCGGGGACGCCAGCGCCAACCCGTACCTGGGGATCGCGGGCCTGGTCGCCGCCGTCTACCTCGGCATCCGCGACAAGGCGTCCGTCCCGGAGCCGCTGGAGGGCTACGGCTACGACGCCGCCAGGTCGCCCGCCCTGCCCCGCGACCTGCCCGCCGCGCTGGACGCCCTCGCCGCCGACGCGGCCCTGACGCGGGTGCTCGGCGAGCCGTTCGTCACCGCCTTCCTCACCTACAAGCGGGACGAGGTCGCGCGCTTCCGCCGCCACGTCACCGACTGGGAGTTCCGCGAGTACGCGTACCACCTCTGAGCCCCACCTCTGATCTGGGAGGCCCGTTGCCGAACGAGACCCTGGCCGTCGACCTCGCCGACCTCGACAACTTCATGGACGACGCCACCCCGTGGCGGATGTTCGAGGTGCTGCGGCGCACGGCGCCCGTCCACTGGAACCCCGAGCCGGACGGTGGCGGCGGCTTCTGGTCCCTCACCCGGCACGCCGACATCGTCGCCGCCGACCGCGACTCGGCCACGTTCACGTCCGAGCGGTTCGTCAACCTCGAAGAGGTCGACGAGCGCCAGGCCGAGATCCGCCGGTCGATGCTGGAGACCGACGGCCCCCGGCACATCGCGCTGCGCCGCATCCTGCAACGCGAGTTCACGCCCCGCGCCATCGCCGGATACGCCACGTTCCTGCGCGGCCTCACCGCCCGCACCCTCGACGCCGCGCTCGCCAAGGGCACCTTCGACTTCGTCGACGAGATCGCCGCCGACTTCCCGATCAACGTGCTCGCCCGGATGCTGGACGTCCCCGGCCACGACACCCGGCGGCTCATCGACTGGGGCAACCGGATCATCGCCAACACCGACCCCGAGTACGCCGACGTCCTGCTGCACAGCGCCGAGAGCGAGCAGTACCGCGACCTGCCGTTCCGCAGCCCGGCGTCGCTGGAGGTCTTCGAGTACGGCCGCGAGCTCGCCGCGCGCCGCCGGGGCGGCGAGGGCACCGACCTGATCAGCCGCCTGGTCAACCAGACCCCGATGGACGGCGAGCCGCTCACCGACCGCGACTTCGACAACTACTTCCTGCTGCTCGTCGTCGCCGGGAACGAGACCACCCGGCACGCCGTCACGCACGCCATGCGCGCCCTCATCGATCATCCCGACCAGGCCGAACTTCTGCGCGCCGACCTCGACAGGATGCCCACGGCCGTGGAGGAGTTCATCCGCTGGGCCTCGCCCGTCTACCACTTCCGCCGGACCGCGACCCGCGACACCGAGGTGGACGGCACCCCGATCCGCGAGGGCGACAAGGTCGTGCTGTGGTTCGCGTCCGGCAACCGCGACGAGGCCGTCTTCACCGACCCGCACCGCTTCGACGTCACCCGCTCCCCGAACGACCACATCACGTTCGGCAAGGGCGGCCCCCACTACTGCCTCGGCGCCGCCCTCGCCCGACTGGAGATGCGGATCATGTTCGAGGAGCTTCTGCCCCGCCTCTCCGGCGTCCAGTTGGCCGGGGACGTCCGCCGCGTCCGCTCCAACTTCGTCAACGGCATCAAGGAGATGCCGATCACCGTCACCCTCGCCTGACGGGCGCACGTTCACGCGTGTACGAGGGGGAGCCCGAAGCGGGTGAACAGGGTCTCGTCGATGAAGGCCGTGATATTGGCGATGCCGTCGCGGGTGACGGTGAGCACCATGATGGAGTGCGCGCGCAGGACCTCGTCCGCGTGCCGCCCGTACAGGGCGAACGCGGGCTGGCCGTTCGCCTCCGCGGCCACGAGCCGGTAGGCGCCCGGCCCGGCCGACAACCGCCCGCGGAGCAGCCGCCCGATTGCGTCCCTGCCGGTGAACCACTCCGGGACGGGCGGCATCTCCCAGGCGGCCTGCTCGGTGAGCAGCCGTGTGATCGCGGGGACGTCGGTCGCCTCGAACGCCTTGGCGAACCGGTCGAGCAGCTCCCGCCGCGCCGGGTCGTCCGGCTCGGTGATCTCGTCGCTGGCGGGGACGAGCCGCTCCAGCCGGGCACGGGCGCGCAGCAGCGTGCTGTTCACCCCCGCGCTGGTCATCCCGAGCAGTTCGGCGACCTCGGCCGCGGGCCAGGCCAGCACGTCCCGCAGGATCACCACGGCCCGCTGCCTGCCGGGCAGGTACTGCAACGCCGCGATCAGCGCCAGCCGCAGCCCGGCCCGCGACGCCACGATCGCGGCCGGGTCGTCCGGCACCTGGCCGATCAGCCGCTCGGAGAACGGCTCCAGCCACGCCACCTCGGCGGCGCGGCCACCGGGCACCGGCGGATCCTCGGACGGACCGGCGAGGCCGGACGGCATCACCCGCCGGCTGCTGTGCTCCAGGGCATTCAGGCAGGTGTTGGTCGCGATCCGGTACATCCACGTCCGCAGCGTCGCCCTGCCGTCGAAACGGGCGTACGAGCGCCACGCCCGCAGGTACACCTCCTGGACGAGGTCCTCGGCGTCGTGGACGGAACCGAGCATGCGGTAGCAGTAGGCCAGCAACTCGCGCCGGAACGGGTCGGTCAGCCGCGCGAACTCCTCGGCGCCGGTGTTTCTCTCATCGGTCTTCATCAGGACGCACCTCCCCGAGTACTGACCGGTGACGGCCGCCGAAGTCGTCGGGTCGCGTCCGGTGAATCTCGCGGCCGGGCCGGTTCGTACTGGGTGACCGGTGAAACACGTTCACCCGAGAACTCTAAGGACCGCGCATGGCGGAGAGGACACGCGGCTGGCTGCTCGGCCTGACCGCGACGGCGTCGCTGATGGTGGCGCTGGACGCGACGGTGGTGGCGACCGCGCTGACCCGGATCCAGCAGGACCTGTCGGCCACCCTCGCCCAGCTCGAATGGACGGTGAACGCCTACAACCTGACCTTCGCGGCGCTGCTGATGACCGGGGCCGCGCTCGGCGACCGGCTCGGGCGCAGGCGGATGCTCGCCGCCGGGCTGGGGCTGTTCACGGCCGCCTCGGCGGCGTGCGCGCTGGCGCCCGGGATCGGCTGGCTGATCGCGGCCCGCGCCGTCCAGGGGGCGGGCGCGGCGCTGGTGATGCCGCTGGCGATGGCGCTGCTCAGCGACGGGTTCCCGCCCGAGCGGCGGGCGAAGGCGCTGGGGATCTTCGCCGGGCTGACGGGCCTGGCGGTGGTGGCGGGACCGGTGGTCGGCGGGATCGTCACCGAGGGGCTGGCCTGGCAGTGGATCTTCTGGCTCAACGTGCCGATCGGGCTGGTCGTCATTCCGCTGGTGCTGCGGCGCGTCGCGGAGAGCCGGGGCGGCGGGGCGTCCTTCGACCTCGGCGGCGTCGTGCTGGGGACCGGCGGCGCGCTGGGGCTCGTCTGGGGCCTGATCCGCGCCGACGCCGCCGGCTGGGCCGCGTTCGAGGTGGTCGGCGCGCTGGTGGCGGGAGCGGTGCTGCTGGCGGCGTTCGTGGCGTGGGAGCTGCGCGTCCGGTCTCCGATGGTGCCGATGCGGCTGCTGCGCTCGCGCGGCTTCTCGGCGGGCAACGCCGCCGCGCTGTTCCTCTACGCGTCGCTGTACGGCTCGCTGTTCTTCCTGACCCAGTTCCTCCAGGCGGGCCTGGGGCTCGGGCCGATGGCGACCGGGGTCCATCTCGTCCCGTGGACGGCGACCATGATCGTGGTGGCGCCCGTCGCGGGGGCGCTGGTGAACCGGGTCGGGTCCCGGGCCCTCGTCGCGACCGGGCTGGCCTTGCAGGCGGCCGGGATGGGCTGGATCGGGCTGGTCGCCGAGCCGTCGATGGCGTACGGGCACCTCGTCGCACCGATGATCATCGCGGGCGTCGGGGTGAGCATGGCGATGCCGGCCGTGCAGACCGCGATCATCAACTCCGTCGCGCCGCCGGAGGTCGGGAAGGCGTCGGGGGTCTACAACACGCTGCGGCAGTTCGCCGCGGTGTTCGGTGTGGCGATCCTGGCGGCGGTGTTCTCCGCTGAGGGCGGCTACGGCACGGCGATCGCCTTCACCGACGGTTTCGCCCCGGCGATCGTGGTGAGCGGCGCGCTGTCGCTGGCCGGGGCGGTCGCCGGCGTTCTCATCCCGCGGCCGGGCGGCGCGGCGGCTACGATCGGCGGCGCCGTCAGCGCCCCCGGGAGGATGAATGCCGCAGTTGAGTGAGATGGTGCCGCCCCAGCTCACCAGGGGCCTGCTCCGGGCGGTGTTCGGGCTGCCCAGGCCGGTGAAGCGGCTGGTCGTGGGCGCGCCCGAGCGGCTGGACGGGCAAGAGCTCGATCTCGACGTCCAGCTCCTGCTGACGCTGACGCGGCTGGAGGGCGGACGGCTCGGGGCGCGCACGGTGGAGCGGTCGCGGCGGGGGCTCAGGCTGGGGCAGCTCTACCTCAACCGGGTCCCGGCGCGGCCGGTGCGGACGCGGGAGGTCGACGCGGGCGGTGTCCCGGCGCGGATCTACACGCCGAAGGGCCTGCCGGACGGGTCCCCGCTGCTCGTCTTCTACCACGGCGGCGGCTGGGTCATCGGCGACCTCGACACCCACGACACGGTGTGCCGGTATCTGGCCGTGCACGCCGGTGTACGGGTGCTGGCGGTCGACTACCGGCTCGCGCCCGAGCACCGGTATCCGGCGGCGGCCGAGGACGCGCTGACCGCCTACGAGTACGCGGTCACGAACGCCGAGAAGCTGGGCGCCGACCCGGCGGCCGTCGCCGTCGGCGGCGACAGCGCGGGCGGCAACCTCGCGGCCGTCGTCGGGGTGCTCGCCGAGCGCAGGCCGGCTTTCGCGCTGCTGTTCTACCCGGCGACCGACATGACGGTCCGGCGGCGGTCGCGGGAGCTGTTCGGGAACGGGTTCTACCTGACCGACGAGGACATGGTCTGGTTCAGCGGCCACTACTGCCCGGACAAGCCGCGGCGCGCCGAACCGTCCGCGTCGCCGTTGCTGGCCGATGACGTCAGCGGATTCCCGCCGACGTACCTCGTCACGGCGGGGTTCGACCCGCTGCGGGACGAGGGCGAGGCGTTCGCGCGGCGGCTGGAGGAGGCCGGGGTTCCGGTCGCGCTACGGCGGCAGGACGACCTCATCCACGGCTTCGCGAACATGTGGTCACTCGGTGGCCGGTTCCAGGAGGCGATGGCCGAGGCGGCCGGGGCCCTGCGCACCGGCCTGTACGCAGG
>JBOHBY010000098.1:0-12280 GCA_050698635.1 Spirillospora sp. | reverse complement strand
GGGCGCGCGCCCGGTCACCGTCGCGGACGCGACGCGCGGTCGCCAGCGCGCGTTCGATCTCCCGGTCGGCGGCCTGGTAGCGGAGGCCGAGCGTGGACGCCGACAGTTCGGGCGCCGGGCCCGGTGCGGCGTACACGTCCGTGCCGGCGGTCGCGGCGGCGGCCGACCCGGTCACGGTTCCGGCCGCCGTGAGGACGGACACGACCGCCACGGCCTTGCGAGCGCTCGCCATCCGAGGCGCCCTCCCTGGTCGGTGAATTGAAGGCACTGACCAGGACGCTAGAAATCGGGCCTCGTAACGCGGATCAACCGGCGGAGTGGTCTTCCGGCATACGACTCCGGTATGACGAAGGGGCCCTTGGTATCAGTCGCCCGGGCGGACCAGCCCGACCTCGTAGGCGTAGACGATCGCCTGCGGGCGGTCGCGGAGTTCGAGCTTCAGCAGGATCCGCCCGAAATGCGTCTTGACGGTCTGTTCGGCGACGACGAGCGCCCCCGCGATCTCGCCGTTGGACAGGCCCCGCGCCACCAGCGTCAGGACCTCCGTCTCCCGCTCGGTGAGGTCGGCCAGCCGCTCGCGGGACGGGGCCCGCCGCCCGCCGAGCCGGGAGAACTCCGCGATCAGCCGCCGGGTGATCGACGGCGACAGCAGCGCGTCGCCCGCCGCCACGACCCGGACGGCGTCGGCCAGCTCCGTCGCGGACGCGTCCTTCAGCAGGAACCCGCCGGCCCCGGCGCGCAGCGCCTCGTACACGTAGTCGTCCAGGTCGAACGTGGTGAGCATGAGGATCTTCGGCGCGTCCTCGGCGGGCTCGGCGAGCAGGCGGCGGGTCGCCTCCAGGCCGTCCATGACGGGCATGCGGACGTCCATCAGCACCACGTCGGGACGCAGTTCGGCGACGCGCCGCAGCCCCTCCTCGCCGTTCACCGCCTCGCCGACGACCTCGATGCCGGGCTGCGCGTTCAGCAGCACACCGAACCCGGAGCGCACCATGCCCTGGTCGTCGACGATCACGACCCGTATCGTCACAAGCCCTCCCGTGCCCGCACCGGCAGGTTGGCGGTCACCGCGAACCCTCCCTCCGAGGTGGGCCTGGCGCTCAGCTCACCGCCGAGCGCGGCGGCCCGCTCCCGCATCCCGACCAGCCCGTGGCCGCCGCCCGGAATCCCCGGGCCGGGGGCCTGGCCCTCGCCCGGCGGGCCGTTGACGACGCCGAGCCACACTATGCCGCCCTCCCGGGACACCTCGACCTCCACCCGCGAACCCGGCGCGTGCCGCATCGCGTTGCTCAGCGCCTCCTGAAGGATCCGGTATGCGGTGAGGCCCACGCCCGGCGGGAGGCCGGCGAGGTCGCCGTCCAGGCGCGTCTCCACCCGCAGGCCCGCCGCGCGCGCGTTGCCCACCAGCTCGTCGAGCCGTTCCAGGCTCGGTTGCGGTGCGGTTTCGACGCCGTCCTCCGAACGCAGCACGCCGAGGATCCGGCGCATCTCCGTCAGCGCGTCGAGCGCCGTCGCGCGGATCTCGGCGAGGTCGCGGCGGGTCTCGTCCGGCACCGCCTCGACCTTGTAGGGCGCCGCCTCCGCCTGGATCGCGATCATCGACATGTGGTGGGCGACGACGTCGTGCAGCTCACGGGCGATCCGCTGCCGCTCGGTCAGCACCGCCTCGGCGTCCTGGTGGCGCCGCTCCTCGAAGGCGAGCCGCAGCCGCTGCTCGGCGAGCTGCCGCCGCGACGTCCGCCGGAGCCGGACCGCGTACCCCACCGCCAGCGGCGGCACCAGCAGCACCGACGCGCTGAGCGCGGTCTCCGAGTCCTTGATCCACACTCCGGCGAACGACAGGAGCGCGACGCCGAGGGTGACGTCCCGCGAGCAGCGCACCGCCACCGTGTACACGCACGCGAGTGCGGTGATCGCGCCCCAGGGGACGTAGGGCGAGTCCATCCAGCCGCCCACGTCGACCAGGATCGTGCCCGCGAAGCTCCACCGCCACGCGGCGAGCGGATGCAGGTCGCGCAGCGCGAAGGGCGCGACGACCGCGAGCGCGATGAACAGCTTGGTCGCACCGGCGATGTGGACGCCGCGTTCCAGCGACTCGTCCGACAGGAGCGAGATCGTCCCGCCGATCATCACGACCGTCAGCACGACGCCGAGCATGTTGACCACGACGCCGAACCGCGCCTGCCTGACGCCGATGTACCGCGTCCACCTGAGCAGGTAAGGCCAGGGCCGGTCGAGCGGCTCCGGCTCGGCCCGGCCCGTCACGGCGGCGGCCAGGAGCACGTCCCGCAGGACGTACCGGATCAGCGCGTTCTCCCTGGCCATGAGCCCAGGCTAGAGAACCTCCCTGTCAGCTGGATGACACTGTGGTGGGACACGTCGCGTCATACCTGGGTACGGTGCGATGCGTGGAGCCCGTCGAAGCCCTGCGCCGTATCGCGTTCCTGCTGGAGCGCGCCCACGAGCCGACCTACCGCGTGCGGGCCTTCCGTACCGCCGCCGACCTCGCCGGACGGACGTCCCCCGACGACCTCGCCGCCCGCGCCCGCGAAGGCACGCTGACCGCCCTGCCCGGAATCGGCAAGGTCACCGCCCTCGTGATCGAGGAGGCGCTGCGCGGCGAGACCCCCGTCTACCTGCGCCGCCTAGAGGCCACCGAAGGCGACCCCATAGACGAGACCACGGCCGCCCTACGCGCCGCCCTCAAGGGCGATCTGCACACCCACAGCGACTGGTCGGACGGCGGCTCACCCATCCAGGAGATGGCCGAAACGGCGCGCGGCCTAGGCCACGAATACCTCGCCCTCACCGACCATTCACCGCGCCTGAAGGTCGCCAACGGCCTGGACGCCGACCGCCTCCGCCGCCAGCTCGACGCCGTCGCCGAGCTCAACGAGACCCTCGCGCCGTTCCGCGTCCTCACCGGCATCGAGGTCGACATCCTGGAGGACGGCACCCTCGACCAGGACCCCGACCTCCTCGAACGGCTGGACGTCGTCGTCGCCAGCGTCCACTCCAAGCTCCGCATGGACCGCGTCGCCATGACCAAGCGCATGGTCGCGGCCATCGCGAACCCGCGTGTGAACGTCCTCGGCCACTGCACCGGACGGATCGTCAAAGCCGGCGGCAGGCGCGGCGGCCTGCGTCCGGAGTCGGAGTTCGACGCCGCCCTCGTCTTCGACGCCTGCGCCGCCTACGACGTCGCCGTCGAGATCAACTCGCGTCCGGAGCGCCTCGACCCGCCCAAACGCCTCCTGCGCCTGGCCGTCGAGGCGGGCTGCGGCTTCTCCATCGACTCCGACGCCCACGCCCCCGGCCAGCTCGACTGGCAGCCCTACGGGTGCGAACGCGCCGCCCGCTGCGCCGTCCCCGCGGACCGGATCGTCAACACCCTCTCCGCCGGCGACCTGTTGTCCTGGGCGCGGTCCAAGCTCTAGATCACAACTGAAGGCACAGGGGAGCGCCCATTGGAAGCGCTGCGCGACGGTGATCCTCGCCGGTTGGGGCCGTACCGGCTGGAGGGTCGGCTCGGTGCCGGCGGGATGGGCGAGGTGTTCCTCGGCGTCTCGGCCGGTGGCCGCCGGGTCGCGGTGAAGGTCATCCGTGCCGAGCATTCGGAGCGTCCGGAATTCCGTGTGCGGTTCGCGCGTGAGGTGGACGCGGCGCGCAAGGTGGGCGGCTTCTACACCGCGCAGGTGGTGGACGCCGACCCCGACGCGCCCGAGCCGTGGATGGCGACCGCCTACATCTCCGGCCGGTCGCTGCGCGATGTCGTCCCGCTGCTGCCCGCCGAGGTGGCCCGGCTCGCGGCGGCGCTGACCGAGGGCCTGGCGGCGATCCACGCGAGCGGGCTGGTGCACCGGGACCTCAAGCCCGGCAACGTGATCATGTCGGAGGACGGCCCGCGCATCATCGACTTCGGCATCGCCCGCGCGGTCGGCGCGGAGTCGCTCACCGCCGACGGCACGGTCCTCGGCACGTACGCCTACATGGCGCCCGAGCAGGTGCTGGGCGAACCGGCCGGGCCGCCCGCCGACGTGTTCGCGCTCGGCTGCGTGCTGGTCTTCGCCGCGACCGGACGCAGCCCGTTCGACGCCGCGACGATCCCGGCCATCGTGCATCGCGTCCTCTTCGAGCCACCCGACCTGGACGGGCTGACCGAGCGGCTGCGTCCGCTCGTGACGGCCTGCCTGGCCAAAGCCCCGGCCGACCGTCCGCCCACCGACCGGATCCTTGCCCACCTCGCCGACCCAGCCGCCGCGTCGTCGCCGTTCGCGTCCGCCACGCCCACAAGGTCCGCGTCCGCCGACCCGACAGTGGACCCGCATGCCGACAGCACGGTGGATCCGCACGCCGACCGCACCGTGATGCGTGGCACGACGCCGTACATCCCTACGGCGAGCGACATCCGACGGCCTCCCGCAAGGATTTCGCGCCGGACGCTGCTCGCCGCCACAGCCGCCACGGTGGCCGCTGTGGGGATACCCACGTTCGTGGTAGCCCGCGGTGGCAGCGGGCAGCCTGAGACGACGTCGTCCGCACCGACAGGCGCCGCGATGCTCCCGCCCACCACGACGTTCACCACAGACGGACGACCAGTGGACGAAGTGGCGTTCAGCCCGAATGGCCGACTCCTCGCCTGTGGCGGAACGCTGGAAAAGACCGTGTACTTGTGGGATCCCGCCTCCGGCAACGTCATCCACGAACTGCCCGCTCCCGCTGGCGTGGACGCGATGGCCTTCAGCTCAAACGGAAGGCTGCTGGCCACCGGCCACACGAACGCCACCGCCCGCCTATGGGACGTGACATCGGCGCTAACCCAGCCGCCCCGCCTCTTGCGGACGTTCCGCGGCACGGGGCACGGCGTAAATGCCCTGGCGTTCAGTCCAGACGGCCGTACCCTCGCCGGGCCGAACCGCCTCTGGGACACCACCAACGGGAACGTCTTAGGCGACCTCCCCGGCGCCGACGATGTGAACGCCGTGGTGTTCAGTCCTGACGGCCGCCGGCTCATCGCCGCGCTGGACGGTTTCCAGGGCGGCCGCACCGAGCCGGGATCGCTGCGCGTATGGGACGTCCACACCCTCCGTCCAGTAGCCCACGTCGCCGACCAGGGGACAAGGACAATTACCCTCGCCCTCACCCCGGACGGCCGGTCGCTGGTCTCGGCAGGGGCCGGTGCGACGATCCGGCTGTGGGACGCCGCCCGCGTCCGCATCACCGGTGTCCTGACCTCCGGCCATGCCGGTGACATCACCCGGGTGGCGGTCAGCGCGGACGGCAAGGTGCTGGCCAGCGCCGGCACCGACCTCACCGTCCGCCTACAGGACCTGGCGACCCGCCGGCCGACCGCCACCCTCGCAGGGAGCGGAGGGTCCATCAAGGGACTCGCGCTAGCCCCGGACGGTCGGACGGTGGCGGCCACCAGCGAACGCCGTGAAGAGGTCGCCGTGAACCTGTGGAGGCTGCCTGGATGGCTGCCCGGATGAAACCGCTGCGCCACGGTGACCCACCCCAGGTAGGTCCATACCGGCTGGAGGGACGGCTCGGTGCCGGCGGCATGGGCGAGGTGTTCCTAGGCGTCTCGCCCGGCGGACGGCGGGTCGCCGTGAAAGTCATCCGTGCCGAGCACACAGACCGTCCGGAATTCCGCGTGCGATTCGCACGCGAAGTAGAAGCAGCACGAAGAGTGGGTGGTTTCTATACCGCGTACGTAGTGGACGCCGACCCGGACGCGGCCGAGCCCTGGATGGCTACGGCCTACATCCCTGGCCCATCCCTACGCGAGGCCGCACCGCTGAAGGTCGCCGCGGTACGTGAACTGGGTGCCGCGCTAGCCGAGGGCTTGGCGGCGATCCACGCAAGTGGGTTGGTGCACCGGGACCTCAAGCCCGGCAACGTCATCATGTCCGACGACGGCCCGCGCATCATCGACTTCGGCATCGCCCGCGCCGCCGGCGCCACCGCGCTGACGTCCACCGGCGCGGTCGTCGGCACGTACGCCTACATGGCGCCCGAGCAGGTCCGCGCGGACACGGCGGGCCCCGCGTCGGACGTGTTCGCCCTCGGCTGCGTGCTGGCCTTCGCCGCGACCGGACGCGGCCCGTTCGACGCCGAGAACGTGCCGGGGATCATCCACAGGATCGTCAACGCCCCGCCCGACCTGACCGGCGTGCCCACCGAGCTACTGCCCGCGATCGAAGCCTGCCTGGCCAAGAACCCAGGCCGACGGCCATCACCCGCCGAAGCGGCCAGGCTCCTGACAACCCCGCCCGACGCGGCGTCTCGCGAGCCCGCACCACCGCGCAGACACCCGCGACGCCGAGCCTTCCTGATCGGCGGCGCCGCGGTGGGCGCCGCGGCCGTCCTCGGCGTGCCCGCGCTCCTGTGGCGCCTCTCCGGCGATGCCGCCGGAGAGGGCATCACACCCATGAAGAGGCCACGGCCGGTCGTTCTCGCTGGGGGACCGGTAGCCGTCTTCCAGCTTGCGTTCACCCCGGACTCGACGGCACTCGTCTGCGCGGGTTCCGGGCAGACCTGGCGCTGGACGGTCGCGACCGGACGAGGCACCGCGCACGAACTGGGCGACGCGGGCGCCGACCAGCTGACAGCACTCAGCGGCGACGGCCGACTCCTGGCAACTCTCCGCAAGGACGAGCCCATCCAGCTCTGGGACGCGGCCACCGGCGCCCGCCTCCGGACGATCATGCCCGAGGGCAGGACGTTCACCAAGGCGTTCACCGCGGACGGCCGGACGCTGGCCACCACCGGAGCCAACGGGATCGAGCTCTGGGACACCGCGACCGGGCGCCACACCGGCGTGTTCGCGCCCCCGGACGACGTCACCACCCTGCTGACCTTCGACGCGACCGGCGACCGGATCGCGGTCGGTGGCCTCGGCGACGTCCAGATCCGTGACCTGCGGACGAACAGGGCCGTCCCGAACCCCGTGCCGATCAACGTGCTGTTCGAATTCGCCCCGGACGGCGAGACCGCCGCGACCGACGTCGCGGACCCGTCGGGCCCCGACCAGTGGACGGTCCGGCTCATCGACCCCCGGACCGGCAGGCGCCGCCTGAACCTGAGAGGACACGAGGGCAGCGTGCAGGCGCTGGCGTTCAGCCCCGACGGCCACGTCCTGGCCAGTGCGGCCCACGACAAGACGATCCGGCTGTGGGACACGCGTACCGGCGACCATTTCTCGACCCTGGAGTGGGAGAACTCCGACGGAACGGCCCTCGCGTTCAGCCCCGACGGCCGCCTCCTGGCCGCCGGTGCGGGTAGCCACAACGGGAAGGTGCGCCTCTGGCGTTTCACCTAGAGCCCGGAAATGTCGGAGGCGGCGCGTAGGGTCACCGCGTGAACCGGACCGACCGCTTGTACGCCCTGGTGGAGGAACTACGCGCCTGCGCCCCGCGCCGCCTCGCCGCGCGCGAACTGGCCGCGCGGTACGAGGTGAGCGTCCGCACGATCGAGCGCGACATCAGCGCCCTCCAGCAGGCCGGCGTACCGATCTTCGCGGACGTCGGCCGGGCCGGCGGCTACACCCTCGACAAGAGCCGGACGCTTCCACCGCTGAACTTCACACCCGCCGAGGCGGTCGCTGTCGCGATCACCCTGTCCGGTGCGGGCGGCTCACCGTACTCCCGGTCCGCCCGCACCGCGCTCCACAAGATCGTCGCGGCGATGTCGGCGGCCGACAGCGCCTCGGCCCGCGAACTGGCCCACCGTGTCCGCTTCCTGACACCCCCGGACGCGAGCGAACAGCCGACCTCCGTGCCCGCCGTCCTGGAGGAGGCGATGTCCGCGCGCCGCGTCGTCCGGCTGCGCTACGTCGCCGCGGACGGCGCCGAAACCGAGCGCGACGTCGAACCCGTCGCGTTCACCGCCGTCTCACTGCGCTGGTACCTGATCGGCTGGTGCCGCCTACGCAAGGGCGCCCGCGTCTTCCGCATAGACCGCATCCACCGAGCCACCCTCCTGGACGAACGCGCCCCCGAGCACAGTTTCGACGAAATGAGCTCCGCCCCACCCGAATACGTGGTCCGCCCCCTCGAATTCGTCTGACCGAGCGTGGTCATCCGCTGTCCGGGCAGCAGAAGTTCAGGCCGAGGTGCTCGGTCAGGCGGGCACGCACGGCGTGGCGGATCCGGTCGGCGCAGCGTGCGTAGGCCTCGGCTGAGCGGCCGGAGGGATTGGGGACGTCTTCGGTCTCGTCCAGGCGGAAGGTTCGTTCGCGCAGATCGGGCATGAGCGCCAGGAGCGCGTCGTGCTGGTCCTGGGTCATGCAGTAGATGGCGGTGCTCGCCCGGCACAACTCGGGACTGACCGGACGGGCCCGGTGCCGACCCGCGGGGACACCGAGATCGACCAGCGCCGCGCGGGCCTGGTCGTTCATGGACGCGCCCGGCCGCCGGACCGCGATACCCGCGCTGGCGAACTGGACCTGGGGCGCCGCACGCAGCGCCCCCAGCAGGCGCGCCAAGATCGTGGAACCGGCCACGGTCGCGGCCGCGCGAGCGTCGCTCCTGGCGATGGCCGCGGCCATCGCCGAGCGCGAGGTGTTGCCGTCACAGACGAACAGCAGGTGCAGCCGCGTCGCCGTGCCCGTCCGCGCGCCGACTCCCCGGCCGCGCAGCTGGTCGCGCATCCGGACGCGTAGCCGGTCGGCGAGCGGGAGGGCCGCCAGTGTCGGGGCCGACAGCGCGGCTATCGCGCCGAGTATCAGTACGAAGGCGGCCAGTTGGGCGGGCCCGGGGGCGGGCAGTCCCGCGCGCCAGACCAGGACGTACGAGGCGACCAGGCCCGCCAGCAGGCTCGCGCACCGGTTGGCGGGCACGCACCAGGAGTATTCGCGGGCGTCCAGATAGATCAGCGTGCCGAACACGAACAGCACCTCGTACGCCACGCCGACGGCCACCGCCGCAGCGGCGGTCGGTGTGGTGAGGAACGTGGTGAAGCCTTCGCGCAGGCCCGGCACGCCGACCAGTGCCGCGGCGGCCAGCAGGCCGACCTGGAACACCGGAGCGGTGAGGTGCTCCTCGGCCAGGTACCGCCGGTCGATGGCGCTGACGCCGGTCTTCGCCGTGCGGCTCATGATCTCGAACCGGCCCGTGTACCCCATCAGGTAGAGGGCGAGGCCCAGCAGCAGGGCGCCTGGCATACGCAGGTCCTTGACGTCGCCGAGCGCTACGGCGACCGCGGTGAGGCTGAAGGCGAGGGCCACCCAGGAATGGACGTGGACGCGCCTTCGCCGCGCGGCGTCCATCAGCGGTGACAGGACCAGCACGCCGCCGCGCATCAGCAACAGCACCAGCAGCACCGAAGCACCGACAAAGGCGAGATTTGCCGTGGTGGTCGCGATGATGAACGCGCAGAAGAACCCGGCAGCCACCGTTTCCCGGCCGGGCGCCATCACCCGCAGCCCTCCGACGCGGCGCCGCCTGACGTGCCGCCACCAGCCGGTGACCGCCAGGAGGACGGGCATGACGGCCAGCTGGCCGAGCGCGGCGGCGGGCAGCAACACCATCACGCCGGAGGGGGCGGGCACCCCCGGCAGGACGCCGCTGGACAGGGCCTTCACGAGCACCGCATAGGGAAGATAGGCGAGGAAGTAGCCGAGCGAGAGCCGGAACATGGCAGCCTTTCGCGGGTATGCGGACGCGAGCGTCGAAACGCGCGTCCGAAAACGCGGGCACGTGAAAGTGAATGGAAGGCGAGTTCAGGCACAAACCGGCGGTCAGCCGGTCGACGAGTTGGAACAGTTTCCCCCGTGACCCACTGCTGACAATTGCCGCTAGAAGATCATACTGAGTCTTCTCATGTCGTCTATAAAAAGCTGCGGCACGCCGGGGATCTTGTCATCGCACCGCAAATCACACTTGATCTCGAATACCCATCGCCATGATCATTAAACTCGATAGTGGATTTCGCTGAAACCTTTCGACGCGTACGTGCTCCCACCTGGCATCCATGGGTCAGGTCGGGTGTCAGGTCGCTAAGTCAAACGCTTAGCGAGCTCACGGCCCGCTTCGCGGAAATTGCTTCACGATTCACTCGGGAACCGTCAGTGCTCCACGTGCCGGGCCATCGTGATGCGTCGCGAGCCTCGATCGGCGCCTCTCCCGCCCGTACGGCCACACTCGCCGCTCGGGTGCCTCCGCCGAGGTCGGACGGCACGACCGCCCCATTTGATCGTCCCGGATCGCCGTCCCGTCCAGAACGCCATTGAGTCCGTGGCACCTGTTCGAGCTGAGAGCAGGTGGAATCGCGTTGAACCAATGTCCGCATGCGGCCATTAAGTTCGACTTTTGTTTCCATCGCGACCGTGGTCGGCGGTCTCGTCTCCGTGTGAGGATTACCGATCTGGCCGATCAATTACTGGCGGGTGGTTTTCTGGCCTGATCCCGGCGATCTCGTTGCTCTGGAGTCCCGATGAACAGTCTGGCTGAGCATTCCGAACTGGTGATCGCGATCGTGATGGCCGATATCGCCATCGTCCTGCTGGTGGGCGCCGTCCTCGGACGGTTGGTCCGGCACCTGAGACAACCAATGGTGATCGGTGAGATTCTCGCCGGTATCGCACTGGGCCCCAGCCTCCTCGGGTTACTGCCGGGCAACCCGACCGCGCGCATTTTCCCGGCCGAGGCGCGGCCGTACCTGACGGCGATCGCCCAGGTCGGCCTGCTCGTCTTCATGTTCGGCATCGGCTGGGAGTTCGACAAAAGGCTCCTGAAGGGGCGGCGCCGCGCGGCGGGCGCGATCTCGATCAGTTCCATCGCCCTCGCCTTCGGGTTCGGCGTCGGTCTGGCGACGCTGCTGTACTCCCGCCACGACACGGTGAAGGGCGACCACGTCTCCTTCACCGCGTTCGCGCTTTTCATGGGCGCCGCGATGTCCATCACGGCGTTCCCGGTGCTGGCCAGGATGCTGACCGAACACCGGATGATGGGCACGCGCGTCGGCACCCTCGCGCTCGCCAGCGCGGCCATCGACGACGTCCTCGCGTGGTGCCTGCTCGCGCTGACCGCGGCGATCGTCACCGCGGACGACGCCCACGGCGACATGCTGCAGATCGCCGCCCTGTCGGCGGTCTACGTGGCCGTCATGGCGCTGGCGGTGCGTCCGCTGCTGGCCTATGTGACCCGCCGCCTGGTCCGCGACCGGGTCCCGCCGCTGTACGTCATCGTGCTCGTCGCCGGGCTCTTCTTATCGTCCTACGCCACCACGTGGATCGGCATCCACGCCATTTTCGGCGCCTTCGCCTTCGGCTTCATCACGCCGCGTGAGCCGTTCGAGGTGCTGGCCGACGGCATCAAGCGGCCGTTCGACGGCATCAGTTTGGTGCTGCTTCCCGTCTTCTTCATCGTGACGGGCCTGAACGTCGACATCAGCGCCATTTCCGGCCGCGGCCTCCTCGAACTGGCCGGGATCATCCTCGTCGCCTGCGCGGGCAAGATAGTGGGCGCGGCGATCCCCGGAAAACTGACCGGGATGCCGTGGCGCGAGGCCGGAACCCTGGGCCTGCTGATGAACACGCGCGGCCTGACGGAGCTGATCATCCTCCACGTGGGCGTGAGCCTCGGCGTCCTCGACGGCCAGATGTTCACCATGATGGTGCTCATGGCCCTCGTCACCACGGCGCTGGCCGCCCCCCTCCTGCCGCACCCTCCAGCGTCCCCGGACGAACTGGCCGCCCGCCCCCTCACACGCCCGGGCCAAACACAAGTGGCATAGCGCGGCGCTCCAACATTTCCTCGAAACTGGCGTAGCGGGCAACGCGGGTGACCCGGGTGAGGATCTGATCGCCCTCGCAACGGAACCGGATCAGCGAGCCTTCCTTGATCCTCTTGCGGCTGGAGTCGTTGCCCCGGATCTCGGTGGTCTTGCGGCCGGTGGCGATCAGGTCGAAGTAGCGCTTGTAGATGCCCATTTCGTGGGCGCGGACGGGCAGGGCGATGGGGGCGCCCATGTTGGCGATCTCCACGCAGTTGTCTTCGACGACGCCGCTGTGGGTGCTCTTGCGCCAGTGGGCCCGGGTGTTCACGGCTTCGATGTCAGGTGGGTCAGGAGAGCGGCGAAGTCTTGGCGGGTGAGGGTGAGGTGGCCGGTGTGGGGTGACTTGCTGTCGCGGATCGCAATGCGTTCGTTGAGGTCGGCGATTTCGATGCAATCGCTTTCGTGGGCGCCGCTGTGGGTGCTCTTGCGCCAGCGGGGTGGGGTGTTCACGGCTTCGATGTCAGGCGGGTGAGGAGGGCGATGAAGTTTTGGCGGGTGAGGG
>JBOHBY010000097.1:0-1673 GCA_050698635.1 Spirillospora sp. | reverse complement strand
CCACCACACCGGCGGGCTGACCGTGTGGTCGGCGTCCACGCGCAGCAGCGTCCCCGGCGCGGCCTGCTCGGCGACCCACACGAGCGCGGCGAACGCGGCGGTGATCCACGCGACCGTCATCGGTGCGCGGCGGCGGAACACCAGTGCCAGCGCGGGGATCAGGAGGAGCACGACCGTCGCGCCGCCGTGCGGGCGCAGGATCCTGCCCTCGTCGACGCCCAGGCTCAGCGCCACGCCGGACACGACGACGACGGCGTCGGCGGTCAGGTCGCGGGACCGTCCGGGCGGAAGGAGCCGCGCGAGCGCGGCCCGCGGCCCGGTCAGGACGAGAGGCATGGGCACAAGGACACGGTACGCAACCGGCGCCGGGCGCCACCCCTACGAAAGTCGCGTCCCGGACACCGTTCGTAGGGCCGGGACACGACGATTCGCGCTGCCCGGCGGCCCGCCGGACGGGCTGGAATCGGCCGCATGATGTTCAAGCTCGTGCTCCGCGGCCTCGTCGCGCACCGTGCCCGCCTGCTGCTGTCGTCCGTCGCGGTGGTGGCCGGTGTCGCGTTCGCCGCCGGGACGCTGATCTTCTCCGCCACGCTGGACCGCTCGTTCGACCGGGCCTTCGACGATCTCGGACGCGGCACGGACGTGATCGTCCGGACCGACCGCGCGTTCGAGCCGGGGCTCGGCGAGCGGGCGTCGGAACGTCCCGTCGCGGAGTCGTTGCTGGCCCGCGTCCAGGGCGTGGACGGCGTGGCGAAGGCGCATGGCGTCGTCACCGGTTTCGCGGCCGTCGTCGACCGGAAGGGCAAGATCGTCGGGGCGGAGCCGCAGCAGGGCGTGGCCTGGGACGGCGACCCCGACCTGTCGCTGCCGCGCCTGACGTCCGGGACGCCGCCCGCCGCACCAGACGAGGTCGCCATCGACGTCACCACCGCCGCCGACGCCGGATACCGCCTCGGCGACCGGGTCAAGGTGGCGCTGACCTCGGGCACGCGGACGTTCCGGCTGACGGGCCTGTTCGAGGTCGGCGACTCGGCGCTGAGCGACCAGCTCTCCATGACCGCCTTCGCGCCCGGCACCGCACGGCGGCTGCTGTCCGACCGGCCGGGGACGTTCGCGCGGATCGTCGTGCACGCCGGCGACGGCGTCTCCCAGGAACGGCTCAGGGACGCGGTCGCCGCCGCCCTCACGCCCGGCGTCGAGGCGATCACCGGACAGGAGGCCATCGACGAGCAGGCCGAGTCGTTCAAGGAGATCCTCACGATCCTGCGGACGTTCCTGCTGGTCTTCGCCGTGATCGCGGTGTTCGTCGGGTCGTTCATCATCTTCAACACGTTCGCGATGCTGGTCAGCGGCCGGGTGCGGGAGCTGGCGCTGCTGCGCGCGGTCGGGGCGTCGCGCGGGCAGGTGACGCGGTCGGTGCTCGGCGAGGCGGCCGGGGTCGGGCTGGCGGGCTCGACGCTGGGCCTGGTCGCGGGCGCGGGAGTCGCGGCCGGGCTGGCGCGGCTGATGACGGTCGTCACGGGCGGCGAGGAGCTGCCGTTCGGAACGCTCGTGGTGCCCGCCTCGGCGGTGATCGCGTCGTACGGGGTCGGGACGGCCGTCACGATGGCCGCCGCGTTCGTCCCGGCGCGGCGCGCGTCGCGGATCCCGCCCGTCGCGGCGCTCCGCGAAGG
>JBOHBY010000096.1:0-2796 GCA_050698635.1 Spirillospora sp. | reverse complement strand
GTCCGGGCGGCGTCGTCCCGCGCCTCCCACCAGGCCTGCGTACGCTCCCGCACCGGGTCGGCGGCGGCGGGCCGCACGGTCGGCGGTGGGGCGGGGGACGCCGTGGTCATCCCGTCGGTGACGGCGCGGTACGGGTTGATCAGACCGGCGCCGTACGCGAGGCTGCCCGGCCCTCCGGGCGTGGGCGTCGCGGTGGCCTTGAGACGTTCGGCGACCTTGTCCGCGGAAAGCTCTGGCCAGCGTGCGCGGACCAGCGCCGCGGCACCCGAGACGAAAGCGGCGGCGACACTGGTCCCGTCCCAGTACCGGTGCCCACCCGCGCGGACGGCGGCGAGCACGTTCCCGCCCGGCGCGACCAGGTCCACGTGCGGCCCGGTCCGCGACCCGGAGAGCAGGACGCCGCTCTGGTCCACCGCCCCGACCCCGATCACTCCCGGATAGCCGGCCGGGTACACGGGCCCGCTCTCGCCCTGCCGGGCGTTGCCCGCGGCCGCGACCACAACCACGTCCTTGGAGCGGGCATACCTGATGGCGTCGTCGACGTAACGGTTCTTCGCCGTGCCGGCCAGGGACAGGTTGATCACCTTGGCCCCCGACTTGACGGCGTACCAGATGCCGCGGGCCAGAACCTTGGAGTCGATCCGCTCCGCGTCACCGTTCTCGCCGACTTCGCGGTCGCTCACCCGTACGGGCAGGATGCGCGCGTCCGGCGCCAGCCCCGCGAAGCCGACTCCCGAGGCCTGACGGGCCGCGATGATGCTCGCCACGGCGGTCCCGTGCGAGGCGCAGTCGAAGTCGCCGGGGTATTCGCCCAGGAGGTGGAAGTCCTCGCCGCGCAGGACGGCGCCGTCCCGCAACTGCGGATGGTCGGCGTCCACGCCAGAGTCGACCACGGCGACGGTCACGCGGCTGCCGGTGCTGTGCGGCCAGACCGACTTCGGGTCGAGCGTGCGCTGCGCCCACGGCAGCTGCCTGATCACCGGCAGCGCCTGGTCCGGATTGGTGCAGGCCCCTTTAGGCGGCTTCGCCGCAACGGCCACCGGCGCGAACGCCACCGCACCCACCACGACCATTGCCAAGACGAGCACCCGCCCGATCGAAGCCCTCATCCCCGCAACATAGAATCCCCGCCGCGACCGACATCGCCCCTGTCACTTTCCTGCCGAGCCACCGCTTGACGACTCCCCGGGTTACGGGGTGAGTGAGCGCAGGGCGGCTTGGATGCGCGTTCCCGCGTCCTCGGCGACGCTCCTCAGCTTCTCGCGTTCTGGGACGGCGACCATGACCTGCGGGTTGAGGGCCTGGACCAGGGTCCTGCCGTCGTCGGTTGGCAGCCCGGCGGCGACCAGGGATCCGAAGGCCAGCACCAGGATCGCGAGGGTCACCGGCCAGGACACGATCTCCGATTTCATCATCGCGTCGTGGTTGGCGGTGTTGAAGTCGCTCCACAGCACCGAGGCGCCGGTCGCGTGCACGCGCACCCCGTCCCTGGACAGCGCGGACAGCGGCACCTTGAGGTCATCGGCGGCGCGGACCATGGTGTCCGGGTCGGCCTTGGCGCCCGCGAGGACGATCGCGGTACGCCCGTCCGCGCTGATCGTGGCGCCCGGCTGAGGCGGGACGAGGGCGGCGATCCGCGCGTCCCGCTGAACGATCCCGGTGGCACGGTCGACGACCCGCTGCACGGCCGGGTCGCTGACGGGACGGTCGGCCGACACCACCACCTGCAACGCCGACGACGCGTTGCCCCCGAAAAAGAGGCGCATCACTCGCCAGAGCGGACTTGCTGCTGTCGCTGGACGGGGTCGCGGAGGAGATACCGCAGCACCGGCGGAGCCGGACGGCCCGTCCGAGGTCAGTCCGGCGGCGGCGGTGCGGAGGGTCCGCGGTAGGGCAGCGTCCGGCTGTAGACCACGCTGGTGGTGGTGCTGCCGAACTGTGCCAGTTCGTCGACGAGTCGTTCGAGGTGGGCCATGGATCCGGCGGCCACCTTGAGCGTGTAGCAGTCCTCGCCGGTGGTACGCAGGCATTCCAGGATCTCCGTGCGTCCGGCAAGCAGCCGGCGCAGCGGCTCATGACGGCTGCCGGGGTACTTCAGGCGCACGACCGCCAGCACTGTGTAGCCGACCTTGGCCAGGTCGACCTCGACGCGGTACCCGGCGATGACCCCCAGCGACTCCAGTCGCCGGACCCGCTCGGTCGTCGCCGAGGCACTGAGACTCACTCTGCGCCCGAGTTCGGTGAGCGGCAGCCGGCCGTCGCGTTGCAGCTCGCCCAGGATCGCCCAGTCGGTCTCGTCGAGATCCTCGGCCATCCGCCGAATGTACCGGCAGATCCACGGCCTACCACCCCATAAGCCGTGAACGACCTCTTCAAGAGCGGTGGGGCGTCTCGCTAGCGTTGCCGTATGCGAATCGGGGTGAACGTACCGAACTACGGGCCCGGGACCGATCCGGACGTCCTGCGCCGCTGGGCGCGGACGGTGGAGTCCCTCGGCTTCGACCTGCTGATGATCTCAGACCACGTGACGTTGACGCCGGACGTCGCCGAGCAGTACCCGGCTCCGTTCTACGAGCCGTTCACCACGCTGTCGTGGCTGGCGGGCGTCACCGAGCGGGTCCGGCTCGGGACCTCGGTGCTCATCGCGCCGTACCGGCATCCGCTGCTCGTCGCCCGGATGGCGGCCAACCTCAACCGGATCAGCGGGGGACGGCTCGTCCTCGGGGTGGGCGTGGGCTGGGCGCGCCAGGAGTTCGCGGCGCTCGGGGTGCCCTTCGAACGGCGCGGCCGGCTGAC
>JBOHBY010000095.1:0-5444 GCA_050698635.1 Spirillospora sp. | reverse complement strand
AGCTGACGGGGACCACACGCCGTATCGAAGGTTCAGTCGATCGGGATGAGCTTCTGCTGCCCCTTCTGGGGGCTGCACATGGTCGGGGCCATGACCTCCGACGGGCTGCCCCATCCGGCGCACTGGTAGCTGCTGTGCCCGTACCAGTCGTGGCCGAACTCGTGCGCGGCGAGCAGCCTCTGGTCTCTGACGCCGCCCATGTACAGCGCGATGCGCTGGCCCTGGCCCCAGTTGCAGCCGACGATCCTGCCGCCACCACCGCAGTCGCTGATGTAGGTGTTCCGGCATTCCACCGGGGTCCCGCCGCTCTGGTCGAGCCCCTTCCACGCGGCGGCGCCCGCGGCGATGACGCTCGCGTACGCCTGGCACGACGCCTGAAGGTAGTAGCTGCGGTCGCTCGGGACGGGCCAGCCGCCCGGCGGGGGCTCCAGAATCCTGGAGCCGGTCATCGCTTCGAGCTGCTCCGCGGTGATGCCGTGCCCCTCACCGAGGGACGCCGCGGCGCCCTGCGCCTTGGCGGCGGTCTGCGACTTGGCCTTGGGGCTTGCGTGGTCGCTCGCGGTGACGGCGGCCTGCGCGGGGATGCCCATCGTGACGACGACGGCGCCGGCCAGCGCCGCCAGTCCTGATCTCCTCAGCCGTTTGCTCGGCATGAGCCTCTCCTCCATGGGGGGTGGGGGTGTGCCTCCCAGCGGCCGGAGGCCGCTGGGACACACGGTCGATGGAGGAGAGAGGGAGGGGCAATCCCGGAATCGAAAGATAGGTCTACGTATTAAATTGACACCCCTGGTCGGACGCTCAAAGGCGCCGGAACGCCGAATGCGCGCGTGAGTTTCGGACCGTGCCCCGTGTCAGATGTGTTCAGCGCACCACGATGTTGATGATTCTCCCGGGGACGATGATGACGCGCTGGATCTCCATGCCGCCGGTGTACCGGGCATGGCCGGGGGCGCGGGTGAGGATCCGCTCGATCTCGTCGCGGCCCGCGCCGGTGGGCACGTCCACGGTGAACCGGGTCTTCCCGTTGATCTGGACCGGGATCGTGACGGCACGGTCGGCCGCGTGCTCGGCGTCGGGCTCGGGGAAGGGGGCGTGAATCAGCGACTCCCGGTGACCGAGGCGGCTCCACAGTTCCTCGGTCACGTGCGGGGCCAGCGGCGCGATCATCAGCACCAGCGGTTCGGCGAGCGCCCTCGGCAGGGCGCCGCGCTCGGCCGTGAGCTTGGCGGCGTGCGCGGTCAGCTCCATCAGCCGGGCGATAGCCGTGTTGAACCGCAGCCCGCCGAAATGCGAGCGGACGACCGTAATGGTCTGATGGAGCCGACGCAGCGTATCGGCGTCCAACTCGCCGTCCGGCCAGACGTCCAACTCGCTGTCCGGCCCGCCGTCCGGCTCGGCGTTGGGCCCCGCGTCCGGCCCGGGTTCGGCGACGTGGAGTTCGCCGGTCTCCTCGTCCACGATGCTCCGCCAGAGCCGCTGCAGGAACCGGTGGACGCCGACGATGTCGTCGGTCCGCCAGGGCCGGTCGGTATCGAGCGGGCCCATGGCCATCTCGTACAACCGCAGGGTGTCGGCGCCGTACCGCTCGTAGATGTCGTCGGGGCTGACACCGTTCTTGAGGCTCTTGCCCATCTTCCCGGCGCGGCGGGTGACCGGGCTGCCCCGGTGGGTCGGCGTACCGTCGGCGGCCTGGGTGACCTCGGCCGCCGGTACGTACATACCGCGCGCGTCGGTGTAGGCGTCGGCGAGGATGTACCCCTGGTTGTACAACCGCCGGAAGGGCTCCTTCGTGGACACGTGACCCAGGTCGTACAGCACCTTGTGCCAGAAGCGCGAGTACAGCAGGTGCAGGACGGCGTGCTCCACACCACCGACGTACAGGTCCACGCCGCCTTCGCCTTCCCGCGTGGCGTCGGAAGGCACCATCCAATACCGCTCAACCTCAGGGTCTACGAACGCGTCGTCATTGCCCGGGTCAAGGTAGCGCAGGAAGTACCAGCAGGACCCAGCCCACTGGGGCATCGTGTTGAGCTCGCGCCGGTAGCGTTTCGGCCCGTCGCCCAGGTCCAGCGAAACGTCACCCCAGCCGTCGGCTCCAGCCAGGGGCGGCACAGGGTCAGCGCTCTCGTCCTCCTGCGGACGGGGCTTGAAGTCGGTCATGTCCGGCAGCGTGACCGGCAGCATCTCCTCGGGCAGCGCGATCGGGAGCCCGTGCTCGTCGTAGACGATCGGGAACGGCTCGCCCCAATAGCGCTGCCGGGAGAACAGCCAGTCGCGCAGCCGGTACGACCTCGCCCCACGGCCCAGCCCGCGCGTTTCCAGCCAGGTGATGGTGGACGCGATGCCGTCCGCGACCGTCAGGCCGGTGAGCCGTGGCCCCGGCAGATCGAGGTACGCGCCGTCCCCGGTGAACGCCTCCGGCCATTCCGCCGCAGGGGTGTCGGGGGCGGCGCCGTGGTCGTCCAGCCAGGACGCGGGCGGCGCCAGGACGGCACGCACCTCCAGCCCGAAACGGCGGGCGAAGTCCAGGTCGCGCTGGTCGTGCGCCGGAACCGCCATGATCGCGCCCGTGCCGTACCCCATCAGCACGTAGTCGGCCAGGAAGACGGGGATGTCCTCGCCGGTCGCGGGGTTGGTCACGCGGGCGCCGGTGAACACCCCGGTCTTGTCGTAGGACTCGGCGGTCCGCTCCCTGTCGCTGAGCCGTTCGGTCATCGCCCGGTAGGACGCGATCGCGTCCTTCGGCGTCCACGGGCCGAAGCCGTCCCACCCTCGCGGGTGTCGCCATGACTCGGGCGTGCCTTCGGGCCATTCGTCCGGCACCAGCCGGTCGACCAGCGGATGCTCCGGAGCCAGGACGACATAGGTCGCGCCGGAAAGGGTGTCGGGACGAGTGGTAAAAAGCTCGACCACAAGCTCCGACCGATCAGCATCCGGACCATCGGCATCCGGACCATCGGCAGCTGGACGATCGGCAGCTGGACGATCGGCGGCCGTGGCCTGCAACGCGACCCGGGCACCGTCGCTCGCGCCGATCCAGTTGCGCTGCATCTGCTTGATCGAGTCGGGCCAGTCGACCAGGTCGAGGTCGTCGATCAGCCGGTCGGCCAGGGCGGTGATCCGCAGCATCCACTGCCGCAGCGGCCGCCGGTAGACCGGGTAGTTGCCGACGTCACTGCGCCCGTCGACGGTGACCTCCTCGTTGGCCAGCACCGTGCCCAGGCCAGGGCACCAGTTGACCGGCTCCTCCGAGACGTAGGCCAGCCGGTGACCGTCGACGATCGTCCGCCGGGCGGGCTCGTCCAGCTCGCTCCACGCCCGGCCGCCGGGCACCGGACGCCGCCCGGACGCGAACTCCTCGACCAGTTCCCCGATCGGCCGGGCCCGGCCCGTCCGCTCGTCCACCCAGCTGTTGAAGATCTTCAGGAAGATCCACTGAGTCCAGCGGTAGAAGGACGGGTCGCTGGTCGCCACCTCGCGGCGCGCGTCGTGGCCCAAGCCGAGCCGCCGCAACTGGCGGCGCATGGTGGCGATGTTGTTCTCGGTCGTCTCGCGGGGATGGCGGCCGGTGTCGATCGCGTACTGCTCCGCCGGGAGCCCGAACGCGTCGTAGCCAAAAGTGTGCATGACATGGTGACCGGTCATACGCAGGTAGCGTGCGTACACATCGGTGCCGATGTAGCCGAGCGGATGGCCGACGTGAAGCCCCGCACCGCTCGGGTACGGGAACATGTCGAGCGCGTAGAACTTGCGGCGTCCCTTGACGCGGTCGAATCCGTCCGCGAGCGCCCCGGTGGGATTTGGCGAGTCGAAGGTGCCGTCGGCGAGCCAGCGTTCCTGCCAGCGCAGCTCTATCTCGTTCGCCAGCCGGGCGTCATAGCGGAATGGCGGCCGTCCGTCCACGGGCCCGCCGCCCGGACCGTCCACCGCGCCGTTCCGCTCGCTCGGCTCGTCCGGCTCGTCCGGCTCGCTCGGCTCGTCCGGCTCGATCTCGCTCATGGTCTCCGTCACCTGCCGTTTCGCCGTGCCCGGAAACTGAAAAAAAGCCCCTCAGCAGCGCGAGGGGCGGCCACGTCGACTGAAGGGCGTCAACGCGGCTCAACAAGGGTGGAGGGCACGGGCACGGCAGCAGGCTACCGCAGCGTGACGAAGCCCACGGGCCAGGCCACAACGGAGGATTGGGAATGGCCCCGACTTTTAGCCGGATTCACCATGTCCATAATGACGAACAAGGGGGGTTGTGGAGCAATTTCGAGCAGACTGCGAACGGTCGCGTCATTCGCCCGTATCGTGGAGGAAGGCCCCGCGAGGAGGATCGGTGGAAACTGCGCTGCCGTGGGTGTTCAACCGGCTTGAGCCGCCCCACCTGGAGAATCCTTACCCGCTGTACGCGCGTGCCCGCCGCGAGGCGCCGGTGTTCCACAGCCCCGAGTTCGGGCTCTGGTTCGTCGCCCGCTACGACGACGCGTGGACGATGCTGAAGGACACGGAGCGTTTCTCGTCGCGCTTCCTGTTGCGCACCCCCGCCGACGCGCCGCCGGCGGTCGACGAGGTGCTGCGGGAGGCGTACCCGGAACTGCCGATGCTGGTCAACGACGACCCGCCGAGCCACACGCGGACGCGCGGCCTGGTGAGCCACGCGTTCGCGCCACGGCTGGTCGCCGCGCTCGAACCGACCGTCCGGGAGATCGTCACGCGGCTGGTGGACGGCTTCGCCCCCGCCGGCGGCGCCGACCTGATCGCCGAGCTGGCCTACCCGGTCCCGATCGAGATCATCTGCAGCCTGGTCGGCCTCCCCGTCGAAGACCGCGGCCGGCTCAAACGCTGGACCGACGACCTGGTGACGCTCGGCTCGCCCGGCACCGGCGGCGAGCGGCAGCTGGAGTGCGCGCGCAGCTCCGTCGCGTTCCAGCACTACCTGGAAGCGCAGGTCGAGGGGCGCCGCCGCGAGCCGCGCGACGACCTGCTGACCGCGCTGATCGACGCGCGCGTCGACCGCGAGCAGCCGCTGGACACCGCCGAGCTCGTCAACCTGCTGATCGTCCTGGTCTTCGCGGGCCACGAGACCACGACCAACCTGATCGGCAACCTCCTGGTGCTGCTGCTCGAACGCCCGGAGATGCTGCGGGCCGTCCGCGACGACCCGTCCCTCACCGACGACGTGATCACCGAGGGCCTGCGGATGGACGGGCCGGTCCAGGGCATGTTCCGCATGGCGACCGAAGAGGTCGCGCTCGGCGGGGCCCGCATCCCGGCGGGCGCGAAGGTGATGGCGCTGTTCGGCTCCGCCAACCGCGACGAGACCGTCTTCGCCGACCCCGACCGGTTCGACCCGGGCCGGAGCAACAACCACCGGCACCTCGCCTTCGGGCGCGGCATCCACGCGTGCCTCGGCGCGGCGCTCGCCCGGCTGGAGACCCGGATCGTCATCGACACCCTGACCG
>JBOHBY010000094.1:0-2366 GCA_050698635.1 Spirillospora sp. | reverse complement strand
GACGTCCCGTCCGGCGCGACGTCGCAGAGCCGGACGACGAAGTCGGTGTGCTCCCGGTCGGACCGGACGAACAGTTCGGCGCCGACCGGGCCGATCACGTCCAGGTCGGCGGCCAGCACGGCGGAGGTGAACACCAGGACGTCGGGGCGCCGCTCCAGCGGCCGGTTGTCGACCGGGCGGGAGCTGCCGAGCAGGGTCGGGCCGCCGAGCGCGGGCGTCGGGCGGGCCGGGTCGAAACGGTAGGCGCTCGGACGGGAGGGCCGCGGGCCGTCCTCGCCGAGGCCGCTGCCCGCGTGCAGATGCCACCGGGCCTGGCGCGTACCGGGCGGCGGCCATTCGCTGTAGTGGCGCCATTCATCGGCGCCGGTGACGTAGACGCGGACGGGGTCGCGCCGCAGCCCGGACGGGTCGCCGAGCAGATGGGCGCGGAACCAGGCGAGCGACTCGCGGATCGTGACCAGGCCGTGCCGGGCGTCGGTGTGCCACCAGGGGCCGATGGTCAGGTAGGGGCTCTGCCCGGCGGCGCGCAGCGCGAGATAGTCCCTGATCTGCCAGGGCAGGAACACGTCGTACCAGCCGCCGAGGAGGGTGACGGGCGCGGCGACGTCCCCGACGGTGCCGCTGAAGTCGCGGTCGTCCCAGTAGCCGTTCTCGCCGGTGTGACCGGCGAGGAGGTCCTGGTAGAAGCGCATGGACTGGCCGCCCGCCAGCACGTCCAGCTCCGACAGGGGGCGGCCGGAGCGCGCGGCGCGTACGGCCCGGCGCCGGGACGTCAGTGGCGCCGTCAGCATGCCGAGCGGGCGCCGCTGCCGGTGCGTCAGGTCCGTCCAGGTGAGCGCCGACTCCAGCGCGAACGACCCGCCGACGTAGGCCGCGTCCCGGAACGACGACGCGGTGATCTGCAGCGACATCGCCTTCAGCTCAGGGCCCGCCTCCGCCGCGATCGCCCACGCCGTGTAGCCGAGGTAGCTGGGGCCGAACGTACCGAACGTGCCGTGGAACCAGGGCTGCCGCTTCAGCCACTCGACGGTCGCCAGCCCGTCGTCGCGTTCACGGCCGAGCGGGTCGAACTCGCCGCCCGACCCGGCCGTCCCGCGCGCGCTCTGCACGACCAGCTGGAACCCGAACGGGACGAACAGCAGCCCGTTGGCCAGCGCCGCCGGGCCTCGTCGCCCGTACGGCGTGCGCACCAGGATCGTGGGCGGGTGCTCGACGCCGGACGGCACGTACCTGTCGGCGAGCAGCGTCACGCCGTCCGGCATCGTCACGGGCAGGTCCCGCTGGACGGTGTACGGGGCGAGCCCGCGGGGGAGGGGGAGCTTGATCGGCGGTGTGGGCAGCCGGTCCCAGGGCGCCATACCGCCTCCGTCTCCGTCCGTCTCCGCCGTTCCGCTACTCCTTAGTAAGGTAACCGGTCCCGCGACCCGCGGTCAGCGCTGGTGCCTGACGGGCGCCGCTGCTGGCGGGGCAGGGGGTTCTCTGGAATTGTTGCGATCCGGACAGCAGGCTCCGCAAGGGGGACACATGTGGCCCGGGTCGAACCCGCCGATGGGCCCGCCGCCCATGGATCCGGGCGGACCTGGCGGACCGGGCGGACCGGGCCAGCCGCCGTGGGGGCCTCCGCCGCCACCGATCAGGCCGTCCGCCGGGTGGTACGCGCTGCCGCTCGTGCTCGTCGTGGTGGCGGCCGTCGGGTTCCTGATCACGTTCGCGTTCCTCTGGGACGACTCGGAGGCCGCGGACGGGCCGTCGGCGAGCGGGAACCCCGTCGCCGGGGTGACGGTCGAGCTGTCGCGCGGCTACGGCTACTTCCTCTACGTCCGCACCGGCGGCTCGTCGCCGTTCGCGTGCTCGGTCGAGGTGGGCGACCGGTCCGGGCCGATCCGGCTGACGCGCAAGAACTCGTGGAGCGCGTCCGACCACGCGTCGTACCGCTACACCGCCTCGTTCGAGGCGCCCGTCTCCGGGACGGCCCTGCTCACCTGCCGCGGCACCGACGACCCGATCATGGTCACGCCGGACGACACCTCCTACGCCTACCTCGGCGGCGCCTTCCTGATCGCGATGGGGCTCGGGCTGTTCGCGGTGATCGCGTTCATCGTCATGATCGTCCGGCGCGGCGGCGCCAAACGCCGGGCCGCCGCCGTCGACACCCCGCCGCCGGGCTACGGCTACTGACCGGGCGCGATCCCGGAGCCCGGGTCGGTCAGGACGTGAGTTCGCGTTCCAGCGGGGTGCGGAACCGGGGCGTCGCGCGGATGTCGCCGTACCAGGCCGACACACGCGCGACCTCCCGCTCGATCGCGGCCTCGGCGTCGGCGCCGGCGTCCTCCAGGACGCGGACGGCGATCTCACCGTCCTTGCGC
>JBOHBY010000093.1:0-4803 GCA_050698635.1 Spirillospora sp. | reverse complement strand
GGCAGCCGCTGCGCGAGTGCCTGCGCCTCACCGGCGGCGCCGCGGAGACGGCCGCCGACCTGGTCGACGGCCTGGAGGTGTCCACGGAGCTGATGCGCGCCGACCTCGACGACCTGCTCGACGTCCTCGGCGACGACCCGGGGCCGGGCGCCGCCGCCGTCCTCGTCGGCCAGGCCCTCGACGCCTACCGCAGGAGCCGCCGGTGACCGGGCGACGAGCGCCGCGCCATCGCCTGGACGGCCCGGCGGACGCGCCCGTCGTCGTCCTCGGCCCGTCCCTCGGCACGTCCACCGACCTGTGGCTGCCGCAGCTGCGCGCGCTGACCCGGGAGTGGCGCGTCCTGCGCTACGACCTGCCAGGCCACGGGGACGAACCACCGCCGGACGGTCCGTTCACGGTCGAGGATCTCGCCGACGGGATCGTCCGCCTGCTCGACGACCTCCGCATCGACCGGGTCGCCTACGCGGGCGTGTCGCTCGGCGGCGCGGTCGGGACGGCGCTCGCGCTCCGCGCCCACGCCCGGGTCGCGAGCCTGATCCTGTGCTGCACGTCCCCGCGCTTCGGCGACCCCGGCCCGTGGCGGGAACGGGCGGCCCTCGTCCGCCGCGAAGGCGTCGGGCCGGTGGCGGACGGCGCGGCCGGACGCTGGTTCACCCCGTCCTTCACCGGCGCGGACCCCTACGTCGCGATGCTCCGCGCCACCGACCCCGAGGGCTACGCCGCCTGCTGCGACGCTCTCGCCCGGTTCGACGCCACCGAGCGGCTCGGCGGGATCACCGCGCCGACCCTGGTGATCGCCGGGGCGGACGACCTGCCGACCCCGGCGCACGGCCACGCCGACCTGCTCGTCGCCGGAATCCCGGACGCCCGCCTCACCGTCGTCGACGGCGCCGGGCACCTCGCGAACGCCGAGCGGCCCGGCCCGGTCACCGCCGCGATCACCGCTCACCTCGACCGCACCTGGAAGGGAACCACCCGATGACCGAGCGGATGTCCGACGCGGAACGCCACGCGCAGGGGATGAAGACCCGGCGCGAGGTCCTCGGTGACGCGCACGTCGACCGCGCCGAGGCCCGCAAGGACGGCTTCACCGCCGACTTCCAGGACATGATCACCCGCTACGCGTGGGGCGAGATCTGGAGCCGTCCCGGCCTCGACCGCAGGACCCGCAGCTGCGTCACGCTGACCGCGATGGTCGCGGGCGGCCATCTGGAGGAGCTGGCGATGCACGTCCGCGCCGCGCTCCGCAACGGGCTGACGCCCGACGAGATCAAGGAGGTGCTCCTCCAGACGGCGATCTACTGCGGGGTGCCTGCCGCGAACTCGGCGTTCGCCGTCGCCCAGCGGGTACTCACCGAACAGGAGTGACGACCCCGGGCGGAGGGGCGGTGGCAGGCGACAGGACGGGCGGCGGCGGGACGGGCGGCGCGCGGCCGGTCAGCGTCGCGGGCAAGGTCATGGCCATCCTGAACGCGTTCGCGCAGGGCGGCGTGCGGCTGAACCTCAGCGAGATCTGCCGCCGGTCGGGGCTGCCGCTGGCGACCGGGCACCGCCTCGTCGGCGAGCTCGTCGCGGGCGGGTTCCTCGAACGCGTCCCGGACGGCACCTACCGCATCGGCACCCGGCTCTGGCGGATCGGCAGCCAGGCCCCCGCCGTGACGGGCCTGCGCGAGCTGGCGCTCCCGCACATGGAGGACCTGTACGAGGCCACGCACGACAACGTCCAGCTCGGCGTCCTGCGCGACGACCGGGTGCTGATCGTGGAGCGGCTGCGCGGCACCCGCTCGGTGCCGGTCGTGACGCAGGTCGGGCAGACGCTGCCGCTGCACACCACCGGCGTCGGCAAGGTGCTGCTGGCCTTCGCGCCGCCGGACGTCCGGGAGAACGTCCTGCGGGGCGCCCTGGACCGGCACTCCCGCCGCTCCATCACCGACCCGGACGAGCTGCGCCGCTCGCTTGAGCAGGTCCGCCGCGCCGGGTACGCGCTGACCCGCGACGAGATGACGCTCGGCGCGTCGTCGGTCGGCGCCCCGGTCCGGGACGGGACGGGCGCCGTCGTCGCGGCGATGTCGCTGGTCTCCGGCACCCGCGGCGCCGACCTGCGCCGGCTGCTGCCGCCGCTGACGACCGCCGTGCGCGCCCTGTCCCGCGACGTCGCGTCCCACTGGCACGGCGACCCCGACCTACGAACCGCCGACGACCTACGAACCGCCGACGACCGACGAGGAGAATGACCCGATGCGCACCCAGGTCGCGATCATCGGCGGCGGGCCCGCGGGGCTGCTGCTGTCCCGGCTGCTGCACCTGCGGGGGATCGACTCGGTGGTCCTGGAGAGCCGTGACCGCGGCTACGTGGAGCACCGGCAGCGCGCCGGGATGCTGGAGCAGGGCACGACCGACGCCCTGCGGGGCAGCGGCGTGGGGGAGCGGCTCGACCGGGAGGGGCTCGTCCACCACGGCCTGGAGCTGCGGTTCGGCGGCGCCGGGCACCGGATCGCGCTGACCGACCTCACCGGGCGGACGGTGACCGTCTACGCGCAGACCGAGATCGTCAAGGATCTCGTCGCCCGGCGGCTGGCCGACGGCGGCGACGTCCGGTTCGGGGCCGAGGTCGTCGGCCTGGACGCGTCCGCGCCGCGCGTGACCTACCGCAGCGGCGGCGAGACCCGCACCCTGGACTGCGACTACATCGCTGGCTGCGACGGGTTCCACGGCGTCAGCCGCCCGGCGGTGCCGGGGCTGCGGACGTTCTCCCGCGAGTACCCGTTCGCCTGGCTCGGCATCCTCGCCGACGTGCCACCGTCCACCGAGGAGCTGATCTACGCCCACCATGACCGCGGTTTCGCGCTGCACAGCCTCCGCTCGCCCAAGGTCAGCCGCCTCTACCTGCAAGTCTCCCCGGACGAGGACGTCGCCGCCTGGCCCGACGCCCGCGTCTGGGACGAGCTGGCCGCCCGCTTCGCAACGGACGACGGCTGGACGCTCCGCGAGGGCCCGGTCACCGACAAGTCGATCACGCCGATGCGCAGCTTCGTCGCCGAGCCGATGCGGCACGACCGGCTGTTCCTCGCGGGAGACGCGGCGCACATCGTCCCGCCGACCGGCGCGAAGGGCCTCAACCTCGCCGTGTCCGACGTGATCATCCTGGCGCGGGCGCTCACCGAGCGGTACGCCACCGGGTCGCGGACCCTGCTGGACGGGTACTCCGACGCGTGCCTGCGCCGCGTCTGGCGCGCCGAGCACTTCTCCTACTGGATGACGACGCTGCTGCACACCGATCCGGCCGCGACGGCGTTCGAGCGACAGCTCCAGCGGGCCCATCTCGACTACGTGGTCTCCTCGGAGGCCGCGGCGACGTCACTAGCAGAGAACTACGTCGGTCTGCCCATCCGTTAACTCCCGATGAGATGCATGTCACGTAAATTGGCAGCATCTGAAATTCTGCCGGGAAGGCAAGTTCGGACTACCGTGGGGCGGGTGACGTTGTGGTCCGGCGGGGGAGCGCGGTGAGCCTGCTCGAACAGCCCCGCCCGGACGAGACGCCCGCGCACCCCCACGACACCGGGCCACCACCGGACGGGGAACCGCCGAAAGGGCCCTTCCACCAGCTCCTTCAGACGATCCGGCGGCTGCCGACCGACCGGCTCCGCGCGGTTCTGCGCGGGCTTCTGCGGTCGAGCGGGCGGCCGAAGCCCATCCGGGAGCTCGTGCTGATCGCGGTGCTGTTCGGGCTCTACAAACTCGGCCGGCTGTTCTCCAGCGACCGCGTCACCGAGGCGTTCGGCAACGCCCGCGGCGTCTGGGACCTCGAACGCACCCTGAACCTGCCCGACGAGGCCGGGATCCAGCAGAGCATCCTGCACAGCGACGCGCTGATCCACGCCGCGAACGGCTACTACGCGTTCGTGCACTTCCCCGCGACCGTGCTGTTCCTGCTGTGGATGTATCTGCGGCGGCCCGTCCACTACCGGTGGATCCGCCGGATCCTGGTGGGGCTGACGGCCGCGGCGCTGGCGCTGCACCTGCTCGTCCCGCTGGCGCCGCCGCGCATGCTGCCGACCACGGGGCTCATCGACACCGCCGCCCGGTTCGGGCCCGCCGTGTACGGGTCGCCGGAGAGCGACATGATCGCCAACCAGTACGCGGCGATGCCGTCGCTGCACATCGGGTGGGCGGCGATCATCGCGCTCGGGCTCGTCGTCACGTCCCGGACGCGGTGGCGGTGGCTGTGGCTCCTGCACCCGGCCATGACCGTCGCGGTCGTCGTCGCCACCGCCAACCACTACTGGCTGGACGGGATCGTCGTCCTCGCGCTGCTGTCGGTCATCGTGCTGCTGCTGCGCCCACCGTCACCGTCCCCTTCGCCGGGCGCCTCCGCCCCGGCGCCGAGGGATTCGGCCTCGGCGCCGAGCGTCTCGAGCAGCTCGACGACGGGCTGAAGCTTCTCGTACAGCAGCAGGACGGGCTCGCCCGGCTCGGCGATGTCCAGCGCCGACGTCAGCGCCCCCTTCAGGTCGCCCGCCGGATGCGTGCGCACGTCCGGGCGCCCCTCCCGCAGCCCCTGGACGATCAGCCGGGTCATCTCGCCGGAGCGGCGGCCCCGCAGGTCCTCGTCCTCGTAGACGACGACGCGGTCGAACGTCCCGGCCAGGGCCCGCGCGGTCTCGCCGACCAGCTCGTCGGACCGGTCGCCCGGCAGCGTGACCGCGGCGACGCCCCAGGCGCGGCCCCAGCGCCGCTCGACGAACGCGGCCATCGCCGTGACCGCCGCCGGGTTGTGCGCGTAGTCGACCAGGACGGGAT
>JBOHBY010000092.1:0-6132 GCA_050698635.1 Spirillospora sp. | reverse complement strand
CTCCCACACCTCACGCGGCCGCAGCGGCGACGCCGACGGCGCGCCCCGGGCGGCGGACCCGCCCTCCAGGACGAACGTCCCGGCGCCGACGCGGCTCGTCAGGAACCCCTCGGCGCCGAGCCGGTCGTAGGCGACGCCGACCGTGTTGCGGGAGATCTCCAGCCGCCGCGCCAGTTCCCTGGTGGGCGGCAGCGCCTCGCCGGGGCGGAGCCGTCCGTCCAGGATCGCGGCGCGCAGCTGCCGGTAGATCTGGCCTGCGAGGTCACGCCGCCCCACCAGGCTCACGTGCAGGTCCAAGGGCCCTCCCACCGAAATCGGCTCAGTCATTCTCCTTGATTTTGGATCTGTACCTGGTCCTCTGCGCCTTCCTAGCGTGGACGGCATGGATCTCCTGACCGATCTGATCACCAGTGACTTCCGCCCGCTGGACCGGAAGGCGTCCGAGCTCTACCTCTCCACCGTCGCGCGGGTGAAGCCGGACGCGCTCACCCTGCCCACGCCCTGCCGCGACTGGACCCTGTACGGCCTCCTGCGCCACCAGGTCAGCCAGGACGAGGGTTTCGCCGCGGCGGCCCACGGCGACGGCGGCCGCCTGTCAAACTGGCGCAGCGGCGATCTGGGCGACGACCCCCATGCGGCGTCCCGGGCGTCCGCCGACCACGTGACCAGGGCGTTCGCGGACGTCGCGCTCGACGCCCAGCTCGTCCTCCCCGAGATCGGCGAGGGCGGCGCCTTCCCGGCCGCCCTGGCGATCAGCTTCCACTTCGTGGACCTGGTCGTGCACGCGTGGGACGTCGCCGCGACCATCGACGTCCCGTGGGAGCCCACCGAGGAACTCGTCGACGCGTCGCTGAAGGTCGCCGCGATCGTCCCCGACGACGGCCGCGGCCCCGGCGAGTCGTTCGCGCCGAAGCTGGACTCCGCGCCGGACACCGACCCCGAGCACCGGCTGCTGACCCTCCTGGGACGCTCCCCCGCATGATGCTGAGAAGCCCCTGGCGCCAGGGATCGTCGAGGGCGACGGGCCTCATCCTTGTCAGCGTCACCGACTTCACGTACGCGAACCCGCTCCACATGCCGGCGGTGTTCCGCGCGGGCATGTCCCTCCGCGACGGCTGGCCGGAGCTGGAAGGGGCCGTCGGCCTCTGGCTGTGGTCGTCCCCGCTGAGCCGCAGGTGCGGCTCAGTCTCCGTCTGGGAGGACGAGGCCGCCCTGAAAAAGTTCGTCGCCTGGCCGCCACACGTCGCGATCATGCGCCGCTTCCGGCGCAGGGGGACGATCCAGGCCCAGACCTGGGAGGCCGACCACTTCGACCCCGGCGAGACCTGGGGCCGGGCCCGGCGCGTCCTTGATCAGGCGGGGAGGCCCTCGCAGAGCGTGCCGCGGTAGAGGCCGATCTTCCACTGGATCTGCTCCTGCTGCGCGCGCAGCTTGGCGATCCGCTCCTCCACCCGGCGGTCGTGCGCCTGGAGAAGTTCGAGCCGCTCCTGAACCGTGTCGCCCTCACCGCGGGCCAGCTCGGAGTAGCGGAGCATCTCGGCGATCGGCATGCCCGTCCCACGCAGGCACTGGAGCATCTCCAGCCAGGCCAGGTCGTCGTCGCTGAACACCCGGCGCCCGGCCGTGTTCCGCGCGATGCCCGAAAGCAGCCCGATCTTCTCGTAGTAACGCAGCGTGTCGATGCTGAAACCGCTCTTCTCGGCGGTCTCGGCCGGGGAGTAGGAACTCACGCCGCCAAGAATCGCACCTGGAGCGCACTCCAGGTCAACGCCCGGTCCCGGCGGGGTCGACGGCCGTTACGCCGCCGTCGGGGTGAACACCCATTTCTTGTACGACCAGTAGCGGAACGCCGCACCGAAGGCGACACCGGCCAGAAGCCCGAGGTTGTAGGCGACACCGCCGTGCAGCCCGAGCGTGTAGTACGTGAATCCGGTGCAGACCACCTGGATCAGCAGCCCGACGCCGTTCAGCGCGAAGAAGACGGCGACCTCGCGTCCGGACCCGTCACTGTCGCGGTGGCGGAACACCCAGAAGCGGTTGAGCAGGTAGGACGCCAGCGTGGACACCACGGTCGGCACGACCACGCTCGTGACGGGGCTGCCGCCGAGCCACGCGCGCATCAGGTTGGCGCCGAAGATCATGACCAGCGTGCCGAGGACCCCCGCGAAACCGAAGGTGAGGAGCTCGCTGATGAAGCCGCCGCGCTGGAAAGCGCGGTACGCCGGGGCGGACGCGACCGTTTTGACCGGTCTTGACCGCTGCATGGTGTTCACTCGCCCAGACCTTACCTGACTAGGACATTTGTCAAAGCGGTAACCCGCCCAAAAGATCAGCGTCAGGAGGTTCAACTCTCCGTCGCGGCGGTCGTCCCGGCCGAGCCTTCCGACCCGGCCGGGACGGGGGCGGGCGAGGACGTCGCGGTGGCGGTCGCGGGGGCCAGCAGCACGATCAGGCCGACCAGCCCGACGGGGACGGCCAGCGCCCACGTGAGCCCCACGCCCTGCGCGATGAACCCGATCACGGGCGGGCCGCCGAGCAGGCCGAGGTAGCCGACACCGGTGACGCGGGCGATCCCGGCCGCGGCGGGCACGCCGGGGACGTTCCCGGCCGCGCTGAACGTGACGGGCGCGACGACCGCGACCCCGAATCCGAACAGGGTGAACCCGGCCACGGCCGCGACCGGATGCCCGGCGAGCAGGCCGGACCCGAGGCCCAGCGCGGCGACCAGGGACCCGGTCCGCAGCACCCGGACGGGCCCGAACCGCGCGACGATCCGGTCCCCGGCGAGGCGTCCGATGGTCATCGCGACCGCGCACCCGACGTAGCCGAGCCCGGCGGCGCCCGCTCCGGTGCCGAGGTCCTCGCGCAGGTAGATGGCGCTCCAGTCGGCCATGGCGCCCTCGCCGACGAACGAGCACAGCCCGATCACCCCGAGCATGATCAGCAGCCACCGGGACGAGCCCAGAACGCCGGACGACGGAGCGGAGGCGGCCTGGCCCGCGGAAAAGTCCGCGTCCTGGGGTGGTTCGGGGAGGGAGTCGGCCGAGCGATCCAGGAGGTTCCGGCACCCGATGGCCAGGACCGCCGCCAGCACCACGGCCGCGGCCGTCAGATGCAGCGGGACGGGGACGTCCGCGTGCGCCGCACCCGATCCGATGAGCGCCGCGACGAGCGTCCCGATGCTGTACCAGCCGTGCAGGCCCGACATCAGCGGGCGCCCGTAGCCGCGTTCGACGGCGACTCCCTGGGCGTTCATCGCGACGTCCATCAGGCCGAGCGTGGCGCCCATCAGCAGCAGGGAGAGGATCAGGGCGCCGATGTTCCAGGCGAGGCCGAGCGGGACGAGGGACGCGGCGCAGCAGATCCCGGCGGCGATGGTCGTCGCCCGGCTGCCCCAGCGGGCGACGATCCGTCCCGCGAACCGCACGGCGATCACGATGCCGATGGGCGCGCCGAGCAGCGCGACGCCCATCGAGCCCTCGCTCAGCGCGAGCTGCTCCTTGATCTTCGGGATGCGGGCGACCCAGGCGGCGACCAGCAGGCCGTGGACGACGAACGCCAGCGTCACGGCGACCCGGGCGCGGCCGAGCGTCGCGATCTTGTCCGTAACCACCCGGCCGACTGTACGCGCCTTACGACGCGCCCGCCGCGCCCGCCAGGTCAGGCGAGGTCAGGCGAGATCGGCGAGCGGGACGGCGGGGTCGGCGAGGCGGGCGGGGTCCACCGGGCGGCCGGAGCGGATCAGCGCCTGGACGTCGCCGGTCACGTCCCACACGTTCACGTTCATCCCGGCGACGACCCGGCCCCCGGCCAGCCAGAACGCGATGAACTCGCGGCCGGGGACGTCCCCCCGGTACACGACCTCGTCGTACTCCCCCGGCGACGCGACGCCCGACATCTCCATCCCGAGCTCGTACTGGTCGGTGAAGAAGTACGGGACGCGGTCGTAGGCGACGTCCTGGCCGAGCATGGCGCGGGCGGCGACCGGCCCGCCGTTCAGCGCGTTCGCCCAGTGCTCGACGCGGATCCGGCGGCCGAGCAGCGGGTTGTAGGCGTTGGCGACGTCCCCGGCGGCGTAGATGTCGGGGTCGGAGGTGCGCAGCGACGCGTCCACGAGGATCCCGTCGGAGACGTCGAGTCCGGCGTCCTCGGCGAGCCGGGTGTTGGGCCGCACCCCGATGCCGACGATCACGACGTCGGCGGGCACCTCGGCGCCGCCCGAGGTGACGACGGCCGACACCTGCCCGGCGCCCCAGAACCCGGCGACGCCCTGGTCGAGCCGCAGGTCGACGCCGTGGTCGCGGTGCAGGCCGGCGAAGACCTCGCCCAGTTCGGGGCCGAGGGAGGCGTGCAGCGGCGTCGGCTCCGGCTCGATGATCGTCACGTCGTTGCCGTGGACGCGGGCGGCGGCGGCCGTCTCCAGCCCGATCCACCCCGCCCCCGCGACGACGACGCGCCGCCCGCCGGGCATGAGGGCCTGCTTCAGCGCCGCCGAGTCGGCCATCGTCCGCAGGTAGTGGATGCCCTGCAACTTGGATCCGGGCACCTCCAGGCGCCGCGGGGACGCGCCGGTCGCCAGCAGCAGCCTGTCGTAGCCGATCGGTTCCCTGGTGGACAGGCGCACCTCGTGCGCGCCCGGGTCGACGGAGGCGACGGACACGCCGAGCCGCAGCTCCACGTCGTGCTTCTCGTACCAGTCGGCCTCGTGGACGTGGGCCTTCTCGCGCGGCTCCTTGTCCAGCAGGAAGCCCTTGGAGAGCGGCGGCCGCTCGTACGGCCGTTCGATCTCGTCCCCGACCAGCAGCAGCCTGCCCGCGAAGCCCTCCTCGCGGAGCGTCTCCGCCGCCTTGGCCCCGGCCAGGCTGGCGCCGGCGATGACGAACGTCTCCTCGGGCATGGCGACCTCCTGTAGTTGACCTTTAGCTATCCCTACAGCGGCCTCTGTAACGAGACAAGGGTCACCGCTGGCGCGTCGAGCCGTCCAGCAGCTGGTGGCGGGCGATCGCGGAGAGGTCGGTCAGCGACGCGATCTGGTCGATGACGGCGCGGAGCCTGCCCGCGTCGTCGGCGGCGTCCTCGAAGGCGGCGCTGAAGCCGGGTTCGAGCGTGCCGGGCGCGCCGGCGAGCATCATCCCGGCCAGCTCGGTGATCAGCGTCCGCTGGCGGGCCCTGATCTCCTCGTGGCTGATCCACACGTAGTGCGCCGTGATGCCCTTGAGCAGCGCGTTCTCCAGCCGCTGCGCGCGCGGGACGATCAGCTCCGCCGCGTACCTGGTCAGCGGGCGGTCGCCGTAGGCGTCCCGGGTGGCGGTCTCGGCGGCCATGCAGAACCGTCCGATGAGCGTGCTGGTGAGGTTCTTCAGCGCGGCGAGGCTGCGCGGGGTGCCGTCGTAGCGGTCGGGCCAGTACGGCTCGGCGAGCAGCGTCTCGAACCGCTCCTCCAACTCGGCCAGGTCGGCGTCGGGGCAGTACAGCTTGGTCGCGGTGGCGGCGACGAGGCGGCGCTCGGCGGGGTCGGCGAGGCGCGCGAAGTCGATGTGCCCGGCGACCAGCGCGTCCTCCAGGTCGTGGACGGAGTAGGCGACGTCGTCGCTCCAGTCCATGACCTGGGCCTCGAAGCACGTCCTGCCGGGTTCGACGCCCTCGCGGACCCAGCGGGCGACGGCGACGTCGTCGTCGTACACGCCGAACTTGCCGTTGACGGCCTCGGTCTGCGACCACGGGTACTTCATCGCGGCGTCCAGCGCGGCGCGGGTCAGGTTGAGGCCGACGCTGCGGCCGTACAGCGGCGGGCCGTCGGACCCGAACGACTTGGGCTCCAGGCGGGTCAGGACGCGCAGGCTCTGCGCGTTGCCCTCGAAGCCGCCGCAGCCGCGCGCGACGACGTCGAGCGCGGCCTCGCCGTTGTGCCCGAACGGCGGGTGCCCGATGTCGTGGGACAGGCACGCCGCCTCGACCAGGTCGGGGTCGCAGCCGAGGGACTTGCCCAGCTCGCGGCCGACCTGCGCGCATTCGAGCGAGTGGGTCAGCCGGGTGCGCAGGCTCTGCACGGTGCCGGCGGTGGCGTCCGCGCCGGGCGAGGCGACCTGCGTCTTGGCGGCCAGCCGGCGCAGGGCGGCGCTGTGCAGGACG
>JBOHBY010000091.1:0-2544 GCA_050698635.1 Spirillospora sp. | reverse complement strand
GGTCACCGGCGAAGCGGCGCGCAGCGGTGTCTTGCCGCCGAGCCCGTCATCGACCCGCGCGACCCTCGCCCCCTTCGGCGCGAGGCTCGCGGCGGTCAGCGCCTCCTCGGCCGCCGTGACGAGCCGTCCCGCCGCGTTGACGGCACCCGCCGCCGTCGGCGACTTCTGTCCCATCACCGCGCCGATGATCAGGGTGTTCACGCCGGAGACGTCCTTGCGCGCCGCGAACACGAAGTTCCCGCCGGCCGCGTCGGTGTATCCGGTCTTCCCGCCGACGACGCCGTGCTGCCCCAGCAGGAAGTTCCCGCCCTCGCGGGGCTGTCCGCCGTCGTCCGGTACGTAGGTTCGGTTGTTCACGATCTCGGCGAAGGCCGGGATGTTCAACGCCGCGCGCAGCAGTTTCACCTGGTCGGCGGCCGTGCTCACCGTCCCCGAATGGTAGCCGCTCGGATCGGTGTAGCGCGTGCTCGTCATCCCCAGCCGCGCCGCCGCCGCGTTCATCTTCGCCACGAACGCCTGCTCGGTCCCGGCGTCCCACCGCGCCAGCTCGTGCGCCACGTCGTTCGCCGAGATGATCAGCAGCGCCTCCAGTGCCTTGCGCTGCGTGAGCCGCTGGTTCGCGGTCACGCCGAGGATCGACTCGCCGCGCCGCTGCCGCATCGGGATCTGCGCCGCCGCCTGCGGTGACACCGTCAGCACCGGCCCCGCCTCGCCCGACTTCAGCGGATGGCCGAGCAGGTACACGTACGCCGTCATCACCTTGGCGACGCTCGCCGTCGGGGTCGGCGCGGACCCACCCGACGAGCCCATCGTGCCAAGCCCGTCCACCTGGACGACCGACTGCCCGACCGACGGCCACGGCAGCGCAGGGGCCTGCCCGGGAAAGGCGTGGCTGGACGCGATCGCCAGCTCGACGGACGGCTCAGGCACCGGCCGCACGATCTGCCCGACGACGACCCCGACGACCAGGACCACCGCCGCCGCGACGACCACGAGCCACCGGCGTCCCCGCTTGGGCTCCGCACCTGGCTCCGCGGCCGTCTCCACGGGAGGAAGCGCGGGCGGTACTGGAGGCTGCGGTACTGGCGGGTGCGGTACTGGAGGCTGCGGTGCGGGCGCGGGCGGTGCCGGTGGGGTGGGTGCGTGTGGTGGTGCGGGTGCGTGTGGTGCGGGTGCGGGTGCGTGTGGTGTGGGTGCGTGTGGTGTGGGCGTTCGACCGTCCCATGGCACTGTCCATTGGCCGGACGAACGTGCGGCCGGAAGCTGCGGCGGTGGGCCCTGGGAGGGCGGGGGCGGTATCGGCAGCGGCTCGACGCGCGTGGGTCCGGCGCCGCCACCAGCGCGGGTCTGGGGCATTTCCGGTTGGGCTGGAGCCGGTGGCGTGGGAGTGGGTTGTGTGGGTGCGGCTTGCGTGGGGGTGGGTTGGGCCCGAGTCGGTTGAACTGGGGGAGCCGGGGGCGTGGGAAGCGGGGACATGGGAGGCGGGGACGCGGGAGGCGGGGACGCGGGGAGGGTGGCGTGCCAAGGGCCCTGTTGCTGGGGCGTGGGTGGTGTTTGGGCTGGGGGGTCTTCAGCCTCGTCTGGCTCTTCGGGGTTCTCTGCGCTGTCGTCTTCTTCGGCGTCCTCGGTGGCGGGGTCGGGGAACTGGACGTACCAGGGGCCCTGCGGGGGAGTGGGAGTGGGCTCGTCGGACGCCTCGTCGTCTGCGTCCTGCTGCGGTTCGGCGACGACGGCGGGGCGGCGGCGGATGGAGATGTCCGGCCTGGTCAGGGAGACGTTCTCCGGGATGCGGAACTCGGCGGTGTCGGCGCGGGCGGCCTCGTGCTCGTCGGCGCGCTCTTCCGCCGGGTCCGTCGACTCCGTTGGATCCGTCGACTCCGCCTCGTCTGTGGAGGCGTTCTGGTCCGTTGAGCCGGGCGTTGCCGGTTCGCGCTGGGTGTCGTCGTCCACGGCCCGACCCTCCTTGACTGGTTCCTCCCAGGCGGACGGAGCGGCCTCCCCGACTACCCCCGTGCATCTTTGGAGGATGCGCAGTTTACCGAGAAGGTTCGCGTGAACCGGCATGGGCGGCATGGTGTCGCGGTCCATCCGTGAACCCGGATGCGGGGTTGTGGAGATACATCGCTGACAAAACGTCCCCCCTGCACGGGAAGGCCCGGTGTGAATGTCCTGGTGGGTTGTGATGACATGGTGGCCGCGATGACCGTACCTCCGGCGGCGACGCAGAAAAGCGACGCGGAGCTCATCGAGGGTTCGCTGGTAGACCCGGAGCCGTTCGCCGCGCTGTTCGACCGGTATTCCGCGATGCTCTTCCGGTACGTCTCGCGCAGGCTCGGGCCGGAGGCCGCGGAGGACGTCGTCGGAGAGACGTTCCTGGCCGCCTTCAGCCGGCGGCACCGCTACGACCCGGCGCAGCGCGACGCGCGCCCGTGGCTGTTCGGTATCGCGACGAAGCTGGTCGCGCGGCATCACCGGACGGAGGCGGCGCGCTACCGGGCGCTGCGCAGAAGCCCGGTGGACGGGCCCGTCGAAGGGCCGGACGAC
>JBOHBY010000090.1:0-4242 GCA_050698635.1 Spirillospora sp. | reverse complement strand
CGCCCGAGAGCGTGCCCGCGGCCTGGTGGCGCCGCTCGTGGAGGATCGGGAAGCGCTCGAACAGCCGCGCCATGTCGGCGGCGATCCCGGCGCGGCGCAGCTCGTCGACCAGCGCGAACAGCCGCCGCTCCGCCGCCTCGCCGAGCGGCACCCCGAACACCTCACAGCGCGGCCTGACGGCGAACGCCGCGTCCCCGCCTTCTCGCTCGGCGTCCAGCGCGAGGAGCGTGCGGTCGAGGCCGAGGCCGAACCCGATGCCGGGCAGAGGCGGGCCGCCGATGTCCTCCGACAGGCCGTCGTAGCGGCCGCCGCCGCCGATGCCGGACTGCGCGCCGAGCAGCGGGTGGTCGAACTCGTACGTCGTGCGGGTGTAGTAGTCGAGGCCGCGGACCAGGGTGGGGGTGTCCTCCCAGGCGATGCCGAGGTCGGCGAGGAGCTCGCGGACCCGGTCGTGGTGCGCCTTGCACTCCGCGCACAGGTGGTCGGCCATCAGCGGCGCGTCCGCGAGCTGCGCCCGCACCTGGGGGCGTTTGTCGTCCAGGACACGCAGCGGGTTGATCTCGACGCGGGCGCGGGTGTCGTCGTCCAGGTCGAGGCCGCGCAGGAAGTCCTGCAGCAGCGCCCGGTAGGCCGGACGGCACTCGCGGCAGCCGAGCGAGTTCAGCAGCAGCCGCACCCGCGTCAGCCCGACCGACCGGTACCAGTTCCACGCGATCGCGATCGTCTCGGCGTCGACGGCCGGGTCCTCGCTGCCGATCGCCTCCAGGTCGAGCTGGTAGAACTGCCGGTAGCGGCCCTGCTGCGGCCGCTCGGCGCGGAACGCCGGGCCGGTCGTCCACAGCTTCACCGGCAGCGCGCCCCGGTGCAGATTGTTCTCCAGGACGGACCGCAGCACCGTCGCGGTGAATTCCGGACGCAGCGTCAGCGACCGGCCGCCTCTGTCCTCGAACGTGTACATCTCCTTGGACACCACGTCCGTGGATTCACCGACGCCGCGCTTGAACAGATTGGTCTCCTCGAACACGGCCAGTTCCATGTACCCGTAACCGGCCAGCCGCGCCTGCTCGGCGAACGCCTCGCGGACGGCATAGAAGAGGTCCGCGCGCGGCGGAACGTATTCACTGACCCCCTTGGGGGCCCGGAAGCTCGAACTCATCGTCTCTCAGGCTCAGATCTCAGGCTCAGAATCCCTTGTTGGGCCCGTCCGCCGGAATCAACTCCGACAGAAACGGATTGGTCGCCCGCTCGCGACCGATTGTGGTCTGCTCACCATGGCCGGGCAGGACCGCCGTCTCGTCGGGCATGGTCAGGCACACCCGGGACAGGCTCGCGAGGATCTCCTCGTAGGACCCGCCAGGCAGGTCGGTGCGTCCGATGGACCCGGCGAACAGCAGGTCTCCGCTGAACATCACGTCCGGGATCTCCGCCGTCCTCGGCGTCCGGAACGTCACCGACCCGGGCGTATGGCCGGGCGCGTGGTCGACGGTGAAGCTCAGCCCCGCCAGCTCAAGCGCCGACCCGTCGGCCAGCTCCCGCACGTCGTCCGGCTCCGCCAGCTCGAGCCCGCCGAACAGCTGCTGCCCGGCGCCGAGCGACAGCCCCTTCGCCGGATTGGTGAGCAGATCGCGGTCGCCGGGGTGGATGTAGGCGGGGACGTCCTTAGCGCCGCAGACCGGCGCCACCGACCAGACATGGTCGATGTGGCCGTGCGTCAGCAGCACCGCGACCGGCTTCAGCCGGTGCTCGCGCAGGATCTCGTCGATCCCGTCCTCGGCGTCCTGGCCGGGGTCGACGATGACGCACTCCTCGCCCGCGGCGGGCGCCACGACATAGCAGTTCGCGGCGAAAGAACCAGCGGGGAACCCGGCGACGAGCAAGGTCGTCCTTCCTTCCGGACCATCTCGGGTGGGCGTGTCCGAGGGTACCGGCGCGGCCGTTGCCACCGCGAACGAGATAGCCCGGTCGCCGTGTCGCCCGGCGACCGTCCTCCAGCCCCCACCCACCACCATTCAACGGACGAGCTCCGCTCGACGCCCGTCGGGCGCCGGGGAGCGGGCCGGAAAGCGCTCCCTGAAAGCGGAGGCGCTTTTACTCGCGCGTGCCGCTACTATGCGCTGCACGTTCAACTGATCACAGCGGAGGGGCAGGCACGTGGCGGGGAAGGACCGCAAGAAGGAGATCGCCCGGCAGCGCTACGAGCGCCAGCAGCAGCGACGGGCCGAGGAAGCGGCGAAGGCCCGCCGCATCAAGATCATCAGCTCGGCCGCGGCGGTGGCGGTCATCGCCGTCGGCGGGGCCGTGTTCGTGGTCGTCACGGGCCAGGACGACGAGTCCACCGCAGCCGGGCCGAAGTGCGACTACAAGGCCGCGCAGGGACCGGCGTCCAAGGACGTCGGCAAGCCGCCGGCCAAGCCCGCCCATTCGGGGACCGTCCAGGCGACCGTGAAGACCACCGCCGGCGACGTGGAGATGCAGCTGTACGGCGCCAAGGCGCCCTGCACCGTCAACTCCTTCACCTACCTGGCGCAGAAGAACTATTTCGACAAGACCCCGTGTCACCGCCTGACGAGCGGCGGCCTCAACGTTCTCCAATGCGGCGACCCCACCGGCCAGGGATCGGGCGGGCCGGGCTACGAGTTCGCCAACGAGAACACCAAGGGCGCCACCTACACCGAAGGCACGCTCGCCATGGCGAACGGCGGGCCCGACACCAACGGAAGTCAGTTCTTCCTGGTCTACAAGGACTCTCAGCTCCAGCCCGACTACACCGTGTTCGGGAAGATAACCAAGGGGCTGGACGTCCTGACGAAGGTCGCCAAGGACGGCTCCGATCCGAAAGGCGATGGCAAGCCCAAAAAGAAGGTAGAAATCCAGGACGTCACGATCGCCGGGAAATAGGCGAACGGGATACTAAGGTGTGGAGGGTCCGGAGGGCGTGCGTCCGTCCGGACCCGCGATTCAGGAGGCAAGGGTGTCCAGCGCGACCGATCCCTGGGGCCGGGTGGACGAGGACGGCACCGTCTATGTCAGGACGTCGGACGGCGAGCGGGTCGTCGGCTCCTGGCAGGCGGGCGCGCCCGAAGAGGCCCTGGCCTACTTCAAGCGCAAGTACGACTCGCTCGTCACCGAGATCGGCCTGCTCGAACAGCGCGTCCGCACCACCGACCTGCAGCCCGCCCAGGCCCAGCAGAGCATCGAGCGGCTCCGCGAGGCCGTCTCCGAGGCCCATGCCGTCGGCGACCTCGACGCCCTGGGCCGCCGCCTGGACGGCCTGAGCGAGCAGGTCGGACGGCGCCGCGAGGAGGTCAAGGCCCAGCGGGAGCAGCACCGCCACGAGGCCCGCGAGGTCAAGGAGCGGATCGTCGCCGAGGCCGAGCGGATCGCGGTCGAGGAGACCCACTGGAAGAACGGCGGCGAGCGGCTGCGCCAGCTCGTCGAGGAGTGGAAGGCCGCCGACCGCATCGACCGGCCCACCGAGACCGCCCTGTGGAAGCGGCTGTCGTCGGCCCGCAACGCCTTCACCAAGCGCCGTAAGGCCTACTTCGCCACCCTCGACGACCAGCGCGAGGAGTCCCGCAGGGAGAAGGAGCGCCTCGTCGCCGAGGCCGAGTCGATGTCGAGCTCCACCGACTGGGGCGAGACCGCCGCCGCCTACCGCGACCTGATGCGCCGCTGGAAGATGGCGGGCCGCGCCTCCCGCGACGCCGAAGAAGACCTCTGGACCCGCTTCAAGGGCGCCCAGGACACCTTCTTCCAGGCCCGCGGAGCCGCGTTCGCCGAACGCGACGCCGAGTTCCGCGTGCACGCCGAGGAGAAGGAGAAGATCCTCGCCGAGGCCGAGCGGCTGCTGCCCGTCAAGGACGTCCGGCAGGCCAGGCAGTCGCTGCGCGCCATCCAGGAGCGCTGGGAGTCCGCCGGGATGGTCCCCCGCGACCAGCGCGACCGCCTCGAAGGCCGGCTCCGCAAGATCGAGGAGACCGTCCGCGCCGCCGAGGAGAACGAGTGGCGCCGCACCAACCCCGAGGCCCGCGCCCGCGCCGAGGCCACCGTCACCCAGCTCCGCAGCTCCATCGAGCAGCTCGAACGCCGCCTCGGCAAGGCCCGCGACGCCGGCCGCGAAAAGGACATCAAGGAAGCCGAGGAAGGCCTCAACGCCCGCCGAGCCTGGCTAGAAGAAGCCGAACGCACCCTCGCTGAGTTTTCTTGAACTCCCAGGGGGGCGACCCCCTGGAACCCCCGACG
>JBOHBY010000089.1:0-3811 GCA_050698635.1 Spirillospora sp. | reverse complement strand
CGGCCGATGCGCTCGAGCGGCGGACGCAGCGTCGTGCGCAGGAACTCGGGCCAACCGGCGACCCGGCCCTCGCGGGCGAGGGGCGTGCGGATCGTCTCGAGCCGGTCGAGAACGCCGTCCAGCACGGCGGGATCGGGATCGACCGCGATGCGGCCGAGCAGCGCGAGATAGCCGTCGGCGCCGAGGTCGCCGGAGGCGAGCAGAGCGGCGGCGTTGGCGAGCAAGTTGTAGCGTTCGAACGCCGAGAGATGGTCGGGCGCCACTGCGGCGAGCTGCTCGAGCTCGCGCGCCGGCAGCCGCCAGCGGTAGTAGCCGGACGGTCCCGCGTTCGGCAGCAGCCAGTCGATCGAGTCGAGACCTTCGAGGGCGAGCTCGGTCGACTCCCGATCGAGCAGCAGGGCGCGTTCGACGACCTTGCCGGCGCCGCCGGCCCTCAGGCGCACCGGGATCCGCCAACGCTCGGCCGCGACCTCGACGCCGGCGGTGGCGTAGCGGCGCTGCGTCAGGCGGATCCGGTTGCCGCCGAGCGGCTCGGCGACGACGAGGGGCAGCCCCGGTTGCTCGATGAACGAGCGCAGCGTGTCCGCCACCGGCAGGTCGGCGGCGCGCGCGAGCGCGCTCCAGAGGTCGTCGCCGGCGGCGTTGCCCCAGGCGTGGCGCGCGACGTAGTCGAGCACGCCGCGCTGGTACGCCTCGGCGCCCATCCACCCCTCGACCATGGCGAGCACGGCCTTGCCCTTGTTGTAGGCAACGCCCACCGTCTGCAGCGCCGCCTCGGGCGCGGCGTCGACGAGGCGGATGGCGACCGCGGAGGGCCGCGCGTCCGAGGTCATCACTCTGTCCACCGCGCCGAGCTCGGAGGCCGCGACGCCGAGATCGGGGTAGACCTGCTCGGCGATCTTGTCGCCCAGCCAGTCCGCGAAGGTCTCGTTGAGCCAGAGGTCGTCCCACCAGCGCATGGTGACGAGGTCGCCGAACCACATGTGCGCCATCTCGTGCAGGATCGTCTCGGCGCGGCGCTCGTAGGCCGCGTCGGTGACCCGGGACCGGAAGACGTAGTCCTCCAGGAAGGTGATGGCGCCCGCGTTCTCCATCGCGCCCGCGTTGAACTCGGGGACGAACAGCTGGTCGTACTTGCTGAACGGGTACGGACGCCCGAAGACCTTCTCGAAGTAGGCGAAGCCCTGGCGTGTCACGTCGACGATCGCGGGGGCGTCCAGGTGCTCGGCGAGCGAGGCCCGGCAGAACACGCCCAGCGGGATGACGGTGCCGTCCTCGCGGCGGTGCTCGTCCCGGACGACGTGGTACGGCCCCGCGATGAGCGCGGTGATGTAGGTGGAGATCCGCGGCGTCGGCAGGAAACGCCACGTCCCGCCGCCCGAGGTCTCGGGGGCCTCGTTGGTGACGACCTCCCAGTTCTCCGGGGCCTTGACGGTCAGCTCGAAGGTCGCCTTGAGATCGGGCTGGTCGAAGCAGGTGTACATGCGGTGCGCGTCGGCCGTCTCGAACTGCGAGTAGAGGTAGACGCTGTCGTCGACCGGGTCGACGAACCGGTGCAGGCCCTCACCCGAGCGCGAGTAGGTGCAGTCGGCCACGACGCGCAGTTCGTTGTCCGCGGCGAGACCGGGCAGCGGCAGCCGCCCCTTCTCCGGGTCGTAGGACGCCGGGTCGAGGCTCTTCCCGTTCAGCGTCACGTCCCGCACGACGGCGCCGTGCAGGTCGACGAACGTGGACGCGCCCGGCTCGGCGCTCCCGAACCGCGCCACCGTGGTGGAACCGAAATGCTCCTCACTCGCGGTCGTCAGGTCCAACTCGACCGTGTACGACTCGACGGTGAGGAGCCGGGCCCGTTCCCGCGCCTCGTCGCGCGTGAGGTTGCCTGCCACATGATCTCCTTGGTCGGCTTATTCGCTTGGTGTCCCCATGTCTACCAACCCGGCGCCGGAACAGCCCGTCCGCCACCGGGAATCAGGACGTCAAGGGGCCGGTTGTCAAGATGAAGTACCGGATGAGGTACCCCGTATGACGCCCCGAGGAGGCGACGTTGAGTCAGGACGCTCTCACACCGGCCGACTTCTGGTTCGACCCCCTGTGCCCTTGGGCATGGATCACTTCCCGCTGGATCCTCGAAGTGGAGAAGCAGCGCCCGATCCAGGTGCGCTGGCATGTGATGAGCCTCTACGTCCTCAACGAGGACAAGGACATCTCCGACGGCTACCGTCGCTTCCTCGAAAACGGCCTGGGCCCGGTCCGCGTGTGCGCCGCCGCCGAGGAGAAGTACGGGAACGAGGTCCTCGGACGTCTCTACACCGAGCTCGGCACGCGCCGCCACAACGAGCGGCAGAAGTTCGACCGGGGCGTGTTCGAGGCGGCGCTGTCGGCGGCCGGTCTCGACCCGGCGCTCGCGGACGCCGCCGAGTCCTCCGAGTTCGACGCGGCCGTCCGCGCGTCCCACAAGGACGGGATCGACCGGGTCGGCCAGGAGGTCGGCACCCCGGTGATCGAGGTCGAGGGCAGCGCGTTCTTCGGCCCGGTCGTCACGCCGATCCCGCGCGGCGAGGCCGCCGCGAAGCTGTGGGACGGCGTCCGCGCCGTGGCGTCCACGGACGGCTTCTTCGAGCTCAAGCGCACCCGCACCCGCGAGCCCTCCTTCAAGTAACCGTCCTCCAGCCCCCACCCACCGCCATTCAACGGACGAGCTCCGCTCGACAGGCTACCTTCGGCTATTGCAAGGAACTTGCAACTGCGACCCTGAGGCTCCAAACTGTCCCTAGCGGAAATCGGGTAGGGGCGGTGAAGTATGCACGTACCGGACGGGTTCATCGACGCGCCGGTGTCGGTCGCGGCGGGCGTGGTCGCGGTGGCCGGGGTAGGGATCGCGCTGCGCGGCGCCCGGCGGGAGCTCGACGACCGCACCGCGCCGCTCGCCGGGCTGACGGCCGCGTTCGTGTTCGCCGCGCAGATGCTCAACTTCCCGGTCGCGTCCGGGACGAGCGGGCACCTGCTCGGCGGGACGCTCGCGGCGATCCTCGTCGGGCCGTACACGGGCGTCCTGTGCGTCTCGGTCGTCCTGCTGATGCAGGCGCTGCTGTTCGCGGACGGCGGCCTCACCGCCCTGGGCGTGAACATCACCACCATGGCGCTGGTGACGGTGCTGGTCGGTTACGGGCTGTTCCGGTCGGTGCTGCGCGTGCTGCCGAGGACGAAGGGGTCGGTGGCCGGAGCGTCGTTCGTGGCGGCCGTGATCTCGGTGCCCGCCTCGGCCGTCGTGTTCACGCTGTTCTACGCGGTCGGCGGGACGACGGACGTGTCGATCGGGAAGGTCGCCACCGCGATGATCGGCGTCCATGTGCTGATCGGCATCGGCGAGGCGCTGATCACCGCCGTGACCGTGTCGAGCGTGCTGGCCGTCCGGCCCGACCTCGTGCACGGGGCGCGCGGCCTGGTCACGCCGCTCGAACTGCGCACCGCCGGCGAACCGTCCCGGGCCTGAGGAGGACGACGACATGACCACCAAGCGGTTCTTCATCGGCTTCCTCGTCGTCTCGCTCATTCTCGCCGGGATCGTGAGCTACTACGCCAGCGCCAACCCCGACGGGCTGGAGAAGGTGGCCGACGACAAGGGCATCAACGCCAAGGAGAAGGACCACTCCCTCAAGGACTCGCCGTTCGGCGACTACGGCGTCAAGGGCATCGACAACTCCCGGCTGTCCGGCGGTCTGTCGGGCGTGATCGGTGTCGGCGCCGTCCTGCTGGTCGGCGGCGGGCTGTTCTGGGCCGTCCGGCGGCGCGGCGCGGCCGGGTCCGGCCC
>JBOHBY010000088.1:0-1670 GCA_050698635.1 Spirillospora sp. | reverse complement strand
GGTGTGGGCGATGGAGTGGGTGCGGCTGGCCGACACGTCCGGGCTGCGGGTCGTGGGCATGAGCCACGAGTCGTACGGGGCCACGCGCGCGTCGTCACGGTACCGCCGGGTCAGGGAGCACTACGCGGGCGCCGACCGGATGCTCGTGCTCACCGCCGAGGACGCCGACGCCTGGGCCCGCGCCGGTATGACCAATGCCGACCACATCCCCAACGCCCTGCACGTCACGCCGGACATTCATCCCACACTCGACCTGCCCGTCGTCGCGTGCGTCGGCCGCCTCTCCTACGAGAAGGGCGTGGACCTGCTGCTGGAGGCATGGGAACGCGTCTCCAAGTCCAATCCGGGCTGGCGGCTGCACATCTACGGCAGCGGCCCGGACGCCGAACCGCTGCGGGCCCAGGCGGACGAGGCCGGGCTGTCGGGCTCGGTGGAGTTCAGGGGCGTCGTCGCGGACGTGGAGGAGGCGCTCGTCGAGGCGTCGATCCTCGCGCTGCCGTCGAGAGCGGAGGGGCTCCCGATGTCGGTGCTGGAGGCGATGGCCTACGGGCTCCCGACGGTCGCGTTCGACTGCGCGCCGGGCGTCCGGGCCCTCCTCGGGATCGAGCACGGCGGCGGTGGTGTGCTGGTCGAACCGGGCGACACCACCGCGTTCGCCGGGGAGCTTGAACGCCTCATCGACGACGCCGACCTGCGCCGCGCCCTCGGCGCCGATGCCCGCGCCTCGGTGCTGAGGTTCCACCCGGACGCGGTGCTCGCCCGCTGGGACCGCCTGTTCGACCTCCTCCACCGCGACCTCCCGTCCGCGAAGAAGGCCGTGGAGGCTGATTCTTTCTAACAAGTGTTTGGTAGAGTTCGCGGCGTGACGAAGAACGAGCCCCCGGCGGACCGCGCCTTCCGCGACGGGGCCCGCGACTGGCTCCGCGCCAACCTGGCGGGCGGATTCGCGCACGTCCGCGGGCTCGGCGGGCCGGGCCGCGAGCACGAGGCGTTCGAGGAGCGGCTCACCTGGGAGCGGCACATGGCCGCCGCCGGATGGACGTGCGTGGGCTGGCCCGAGGAGCACGGCGGACGCGGCGCCACCCTCGACCAGCAGATGATCTTCAACGCGGAGTACGCGCTCGCCGGTGGCCCCGCCCGCGTCGGCCACATCGGCGAGCACCTGCTCGGCCCCACGCTCATCGCGTTCGGCACGGCGGCGCAGCGGGCCCGGTTCCTTCCGCCGATCGTCGCCGTCGAGGAACTGTGGTGCCAGGGCTACTCCGAGCCGGACGCCGGATCCGACCTCGCCAACGTGCGCACCCGCGCCGACCTCCACGACTCCGGCGACGATGTCGGGCACTGGGTGATCAATGGCCAGAAGGTATGGACGTCCCTGGCCCTCGAAGCCGACTGGTGCTTCGCCGTCTGCCGCACCGAGCCGGGCTCGTCCCGCCACCGCGGCCTGTCGTACCTGCTCGTCCCGATGCGGCAGGACGGCGTGGACGTCCGGCCGATCGTCCAGCTCACCGGCACGTCCGAGTTCAACGAGGTCTTCTTCGACGGCGCCCGCACGGCGGCGGCCAACGTGGTCGGGGAGGTGGACGGCGGCTGGCGGGTGGCCATGGGCACCCTCGGCTTCGAGCGAGGCGTGGCGACGCTGGCCCAGCAGATCGGCTTCGAGCGGGAGC
>JBOHBY010000087.1:0-4193 GCA_050698635.1 Spirillospora sp. | reverse complement strand
GCGCAGGTCCGGACGGCGTCCGGCCCGCCGGGCCCGGCGAACCCGGGGCCGACGAACACGGCGTCGGGCTCGGGCAGGTGGCCGGCCGTGGACCGCACGTCCCCGGACGCCATCGCGACCTTGACGCCGTGCAGCCGGACGTTCTCCCTGATCCGCTCGCAGGTCGCGTAGTCGCGGTCGACGACGACGACGGCCGCGCCGAAGCGGGCGCACTCGATGCCGACCGAGCCGTCGCCGGACTCCACGTCCCACACCATGTCGCCGACCCTCGGGCCGAGCCTGGCCAGGACGAAGGCGCGAACGTCCGGCCGGAGAACGCCGCCCCCACCGCCCCCGCTCCGGTCGCCGCTGCCGTCGCCGCCGAACGCGTCGGCGGGCAGGGCCCATCCGGCGGGGCCGGGCGCGGACCCCGAGATCCAGCCCGATTCGCCGAGCGCGTGCCGGTTGTCCAGGACGAGCACCACGTCCGGGTCCCTCCACGGACGGGTCGTAGCCTCGGCCGGACGGACGTACACGACCCGCTCCCCAGGCCCGTCCAGGTCTTCGCAGACGATGAACGAACGCGGCGTCACAGGGAACAGTGCGCGCGCCAGTTCCGCCGGGCCCGCGCCGGGCCCGGTCAGCACCGCCACCTTGGGGTGGGCTCGGCACGCGTTGACGGCCTGTCTAAGGTGTCCGTCCCTGGCTGAGACGACCAGCGCGTCCTCCCAGGGCATGCCCGCCTGGGCGAAGGCCCGCGCCACCATGGGCGCGGCTGGCAAGACCTCTGGCGCATGCCCCTGTTCGAGCAGAATCCGAAGAATCCCGAAGTAGCCGGGGTCGCCGTCCACGACCAGCACGACGTCCTGTTCTGTGACGTCTAAGCCTTGTAGCGCCTCTACGAGATCTTCGGTGGGGATCTGCCTGGCCCCGGGCGCCAGTGGCAGAGCGTCCAGCCGACCGGGCTCGCCCACGACGAGCGCAGCGCTTTCCAAAGCCGCACGGGCCGCCGCACTGAGCGGCGAACCGTTGCGCCCGAAGACCGTGAGCATCGCCTACCCCGCCAACTGCCTAACGGGCCATTCGCCCGTACATGCCGACCATGCGCTCGCCTTCCGGGTCGACCATGACCACCTGGGCGGCCACCGGGCTGGTGGACGCTCCGGCGGCCTCGGCGGCGAGACGTTCCAGTTCTCCCGCGGCCCTGCGGCACAGTTCACGGCCGCACCGTCCGAGAATTCCCGCGGCCTCCCACCGGTCGTAGAAGTCCCCCAGTGTCGCGGCGTCGGCGACCGTGGCGGCCAGCGCGGCGTCCCCGCCCATGTCGACGGTGATCGACTCCAGCACACCGGCGGTGCCCCACACACCGCCGACGAAAAGGGCCTGCTCGTCCATCCCGGCGACCAGGACGACCTGCGCGATCTCGTCCATGGCCGCGTCCTTCAACGCCTTCTTGAACGCCGCGCTCAGCCTGGTCGGGCCGGGTTCGCCGGGCGCCCCGGCAGGGACGAAGCACGCGTCCGGCAGCCCCGGCAGCATCCGCCGGGCGGCCTCGCGCGCGCGCTCGCCGTAGAGCACGAGCGTCCTGTCCTGGTCGATCACCCGGGCCGTCCCTCCTCGTCCGCGGAGTCGAGCCTCTCGAAGCCGTCGCCCGAGCGCCCTCGCGGCGCGCCGGTGAGCGCCGATCCGGCCCGTGTTCGCGCCCGTGTTCGCGCTGGTGGCGGGTCGGTCGCGATCCGGCTGAAGACGACCATGTCGCGGTTGGCGCCGCCGTCGTCGCGTTCCCCGCCTCGCGCGACGCCCTCGCGCACGAAGCCGCTCTTCTCCGCGACGCGGATGGACGCGTGGTTGGTGTCCATGGCGCGCAGTTCGACGCGGAAGAGCCCGCACTCGCGCAGCGCCCAGTCGCAGACGAGCCCGAGCGCCTCGGTGGCGTAGCCGCGCCCGCGGACCGCCGGACGCATCCCGTAGCCGACCTCGCTGGTCAGATGGTCCCAGTTCACCTTGAACAGCCCGATGGTGCCGAACAGGTCGCCGGTGTCGCGATCGGTCACCGCGAGGTGGATGCCCAGGCCGTAGCGCTGGATCTGGTGGACGCCCTCGCGCAGGAACCAGGCGAGGGGCTCGGCCTCCAGGACGTTCGGGAAGGTGGGCGGCAGGAGGTCCTCCCCGGCGCGGATCACCTCGATCAGCCCGGCCGCGTCGTCGAGGCCGAAGGGGCGCACGACGAGCCGTTCGCTCTCCAGACGGACACTTCCCTCGAACGCGTTCACGCCCGCTCCCTCCACTGCCCGGCCACCGCCACCGCGGCACGATAACCCAGTGGCAGCCGCGGGGCCATGGCGGGGAAGGCGGCGGGGACGGAGGGTGAGGTCAGCCGAGGGCGGCGCCCACGATGGCGCCCGGCACGGCGAACCAGACGGCCTTGCCGCGGACCGCCGGACCGAGCCGCGAGCGCGTCCGCCGCATGCCCCAGCGTCCGCCCGACAGTTCCCGGACGATGCTGAGCCCGCGCCCGCAGTCACCGGACGTCCACGAGTAGCCGGGAAGCGCGGCGTCGGGCAGCGCGTCGAACACCGCGCACCGCACCTCGCCGCCCGCGCCCTCCACGCCCTCCAGGCCCTCCAGGCCCTGCGTGCCGTCAGCGCCATCGGCGGACGCGCCGTCGCCGGACGGTTCGGGCTCGCCGAGGTACAGCCACAACTCGTGCGGGCCGTGCTCGCCCGCGTGCTGGTGCGCGTTCGTCGCCAGCTCGCTCACCATGAGCTGCGCGTCGGCGATCGCGTCCCGGGAGACGCCGAGCGTGGCGAGCGCGTCGCGCAGGACGCGGCGGGCGTGGCCGGCGCATCCGGGCCCGCCCGGCAGGGCCCAGACCCATCCGGGCATCGTGCCCGCCGCGGTACGGGCGTCGCCGTCGCCATCGGCCATCGCGTCGGCCATGGTCTCGGCCGTCAGGTCGGCTGTCGTGCTCTTCACGGGTTCCTCCCGCGGGTCTACGTGCCCGGGCGCGCGGCCGGCCCGCATCGTCACTGTCGGTCCCCCGGTAGTTACGGAAGCAAGCGTGTCGTGAGAATCTCACGAGCGCAACTGCCTTCGCGGAATTGCTCTGCCCTTCCTGCCGGGTTCGTCAATCGCGTTGTGACGCGCGGCCAGAGTGGTAAGACTCCACTCCCATGACCTACCGCCCCACCGTCCGTGGCCGCCGTCTGGCGCGGGAACTGCGCAAGCTGCGAGAGGAGCAGGGCCTGACCCTGCAGGAGGTGGCGGATCGGCTCGACTGGTCGCGAGCCACCGTCTCCCGCCTCGAAACCAGCCAGACCCGGCCCAAACCCGGCGACATCGCCGACATCCTCGATCTGTACGGGGTGCCGAGCCCCGGCCGCGACGCGCTCATCACCCTCGCCCGGCAGGCGGGCCAGCGCGGCTGGTGGACGGCGTACCAGGACGTCTTCGCCGGCAGCTACGTCGCGCTGGAGGACGAGGCGTCGCACATCCGCACCTGGGATCCGCAGCTCGTGCACGGGCTGCTCCAGACCGAGCAGTACTCCCGCTCGGTGATCACCGCGGGTCGGCTGCTGCCCGGACCCGAGGACATCGAGCGCCGCATCGCCGCGCGCAAGATCCGCCAGGCGCTGCTGGACCGCAAGGACGCGCCGCGCCTGCACGTCGTGTTCGACGAGGCGGTGCTGCACCGTCCGATCGGCGGGGAGAAGGTGATGCGCGCGCAACTGGAGGCGCTCGCCACCGCCGTGAATACCCGCCCATCCGTCACGATTCAGGTACTTCCGTATACGGCGAGGGAGCATGCGGGCCTCGACGGACGATTCACCATATTGTCGTATCCAGACCCCGCTGACCCAGATATCGCCTACGTAGAGGGCACCATGGGCGACGTTTACCTTGAGAGCGCGGAGGCAATAGCAAAACACAGGGATCGCTTCGATCGGATCGAGGCGGCCGCCCTGTCCCTTGAGGAATCCGCGCACCTCATAACCGAGGCAGCAAGGAGCAGCCCGTGACCAACCTGCAGCGCGAACTCACCTGCGCCGCCTGGCGCACGTCCTCCCACAGCGGGAGCGGCGACCAGTGCGTCGAGGTGGCCCCCCTCTCCAGCGACCTTCGCGCGGTCCGCGACTCCAAGGACCCCGCCGGGCCGGCGCTCGTGCTGACGCCGCCCGCCTGGCGGAGCCTGCTGAGCGCGATCAAGGAGGTCT
>JBOHBY010000086.1:0-3843 GCA_050698635.1 Spirillospora sp. | reverse complement strand
CGCGCCGGAGCCCTTCGTTGCTGGCCGACGCGCCGCCGGTGCTCGTCCGGACGCTGGTCGCGGGCGCCTTCACCGCGGTGCTCCTGCCGGGCGCGGCGCATGAGGCGGCCGTCGCGTGGGTGTGGATGACCGTGGTCGCGGGGACGGCGACGCTGGGCGTGCGCGCGTTCGTGAACGCGGCGGTCAGGACGTATCGGTGCCGCCGGTCGCGGGCGCGTCCGGCGCTGATCGTGGGGACGGGCGGGACGGCCGTGCGGCTGGCCGAGATCCTGCGGGAGCGCGGGGAGCTCGGGCTCGCGGCGGTCGGGCAGGTGGCCGCCGGGCTTTCGGCGGCTGCGAATTCGGCGGCAGCGAATTCGGCGGGTGGGATTGGTGTGGGTGGGCTTGCCGGGGCGGTGCCTGTGCTTGGGGAGACCTCGGATCTGCCCGCGCTTGTCGAGCGGCACGGGATCGACACGCTGGTGGTGATCGCGGAGGACGTCCATCCGAGCCATCTGGGCACCGTGCTGCGGATCTCGTTCGGGCTGCCTTGCGAGACGCTCCTTGTCCAGCCGCCGTCGGATGTCGTTCCTGTGGCGATGGCGCGGCGGGAGCATCTGGCCGGGGTGCCGTGCGCGCGGGTCGACTGGCGGTTGCGGGAGCCCTCGGCTCGGTATGCGAAGCGGCTGCTCGATGTTGTTGTCGGGTCGCTGATTCTTTTTCTGGCGTTGCCGGTTATCGGTGCTTGCGCTGCGGCGGTCCGGTTGGAGGGCGGGCGGGGTGTGGTGTTCCGGCAGCGGCGGATCGGGCTGGGGGGTGAGGAGTTCGTCCTGCTGAAATTCCGGACGTTGCGGGGGGTGGACGAGCGCGAGTCCGACACCCGATGGACGGTGCGGGACGATGACCGGATCGGGCGGGTGGGACGGTTTCTGCGGGCCACGTCGTTGGACGAGCTGCCGCAGTTGTGGAACGTCATTCGCGGGGACATGAGCCTGGTGGGGCCGCGTCCGGAGCGTCCGCATTTTGTGGAGCAGTTCTCCCGTACCTGTCCCGGTTACATGCTGCGGCATCGTGTTCCGGCGGGAATGACGGGGTGGGCGCAGATTCACGGGTTTCGCGGGGACACGTCCATTGAGCTTCGGGCCCGGCTTGACAACCATTACATCGACCACTGGTCGTTCAGCGGTGATCTGAAGATCCTGCTGCTGACCGTCCGGGCGATGATCTTCCGGGACGCGGGATGACGGCGACGACGGCGGCGGCGACGACGACGGCGACGACGACGGCGTGCGCTCCGGCGCTTCCCGCCATGTCGCGGGTGGGGTTGTTCAGGCGGCCGAGCTGGGTCGTCGCGGGGGCGGTGGTCAGCATCGGGCTGCCGCCGGGGTCGGAGGTCCTCGGCGACGGGATGCAGGTCACCGTGGGGGACGCGGCCGGTTTCGTGGTGGTGCTTGTCGCGGCCGCGCTGGTGGTCGCGGGGCGGGCCCGGATGCCTCGGGCGGCGCTCGTGGCGTTCGGGCCCGTGGTCGTGGGGCTCGGGATCAGCACGGTGTGCTCGGTTGACGTCGCGTCCAGCGTGACGGGGTTCGTTCGGAACGTGCAGATCTTTGTGCTGGTGCCGCTGGCCGTCGTGTTGCTGGTGCGGGATCGGTGTGACTTCGCGATCGTGTGCTCGGCGGTGCTGGCCTTCGGGTTCTGGGAGGCCGGGTACGGGATCTGGCAGTCGGTGAGCGGGAACGGCGCTTCGATGGGCGGCGCCTATATCCGAGCGGTTGGGACGTTCGGGGCAACGAATGTGATGGCTATGTCGGTGGTGGTGGGCGTTGCGTTCTTGGTGCTGATGTCGTTTGCTTTGTTCGCGTTTCGGAGGGGTGTCGTTGCTGTTGTGGCGGTGTTGGGTGGGCTTGGGGTGTTGGGGCTCGCGTTGGCCTTGTCGTTGAGCCGGGGGACTTGGATCGCGCTTGGAGCTGCCGGCGTTCTCGTTCTGGTTCTTTTTGATCGGTGGACGGCGGTCAAGGTGTTGGTGTGCTGCGCGGCGTTGGGGGTTGTCGCGGTTGTGGGGGTGGGTGCGGGGGGTGGGGGACAGGCCGTTGTCGAGCGGTCTCGGTCGATGGTCGGGTCGGTCAGTAGTCCTGATCGGTCGGTGGACGATCGCTATAACTTGTGGGCCGCTGCGGTGCGGATATGGGAGGACCATCCGGGGGTTGGGGTCGGGGTCAAGAACTTCCCGGCCTTTCGTGATGCTTATTCGGGGATTGAGTTGTCGTCCGGGAGTGAGACGGATGACCCTGTTCATGGGTATGTTCGGCAGCCGTTGATGTCGCCGCATAACCAGTATTTGCTGTTTCTGGCCGAGCAGGGTGTGGTCGGGCTGGCCGGGCTTCTGGGGCTGCTCGGGGTGATCGTCGCGGGGCTGTGGCGGCGGCGCGCCGTCCGGGATCCGTTCTGGCTCGCGAGTGTCGGGCTGGTCACGTTCCTGCTGGTCAACTTCCTCTACGCCGACCTGGGCGGGCCGACGTGCGCGCTGACGGCGATCGTGCTCGGGGTCGTCGCGTCCCGGGCGTTCGGGGCGGTGCGCGAATGACCTCCGCCGAGACCGCGTCCGCCGAGACCGCGTCCGTTGGGAGGGCCTCTGTTGAGGCGGCGCCAGGTAGCGGCGCCTCTGGGGAGCGGTTTGGCGGGGATTCCGTCGGGCGGGCGGCCGTGTTGTCGGGGGTGCTGGTCGCCGCCGGGACGGGGCTCGGGTTCCTGCGCGATTTGCAGATGGCGCATTTGTTCGGTGCGAGTGGCAGTACGGATGCGTTCCTTGTCGCTTGGACGATCCCCGAGACCGTCTCGCCGCTGCTCATCGAAGACGCGATGGCGCTCCTCATGATCCCCGTGGTGACGCGGCTCCTGGCGCGGGGCGGCGGGCTGCGGCCGCTCGTCGCGACGACGCTGCCGCGCATGGTGCTCGGCCTTTCGGTGGTCACGGTCGCGCTGGTCGCGGCTGCGCCTGTGCTTGTGGACGCCCTCGCGCCTGGACTTGTCGAGCGCGGTCCGGCCGTCCGCTGCGTCCGGCTGGCGGCGATCACCGTGGTGACGTTCGGTGTCGCGGGGTTCATGAGCGCGACGCTGCGCGCCCATCACCGGTTCGGGCCTCCCGCGGCCATTTATCTCGCGTACAACGTGGGCATTCTCGCGTTGATCGGCGGACTGTCGGGCGTTGCCGGGGTGACCAGCGCGGCGATCGGGGTGGCGTGCGGGAGCGTGCTGATGATCGCGATCCAGGCGCCCGCGTTCGTCCGGTGCCTTCGTGAGTCGAAGCCCCGGTCGCAGCCCAGGCCGCAGCCCAGGTCGCAGTCCCGGTCGCGGGTGGCTTCCGTGCGGGACGTCGATGTGTGGGTCGGGTTCGCGGCCGTCGCGCCGGTGGTCGTGTACACGGTGACCCGGCAGGCGCAGGTGTTCGTCGAGCGGTTCTTCGGGTCGGAGCTGCCGGCGGGGTCGATCTCCCATCTGAACTACGCGCAGAAGGTCGCGCAGGTGCCGATGATCCTTTCGCTGATGATCGTCACGGTGACGTTCCCGCGGCTCGCCCGCGCCTCGGCGGACGGTGACACGGCCGCCGTCGCGCGTCGTATTCAGCGGGATCTCGCCGTGGCCAGCGCGATGGTGCTGGCGGCCTCCGCGTTTCTTGTCGCGTACGCGCCGCTGGTGATCAAGGTGTTGTTCGAGCACGGCGAGTTCACGGCGGCGGACACGCGGAGCACCGCGTCCGTCATGCGCGTCTACGCCCTCGGCCTGTGGGGGCAGATGGCGGTCGGGCTCGCCGCGCGGGCGTTCTTCGCGGGACGGCGCCCGCCCTGGCGGCCCGCCGCCGTGCTG
>JBOHBY010000085.1:0-1684 GCA_050698635.1 Spirillospora sp. | reverse complement strand
GTGCCGGTCGGGGACGTCGGCGGACTCGGCGATCCTGCCGAGCGTGACCATCAGCCACAGCCCACTGCCGCCCAGCCCGCGCACCAGGGTCTGCAGGGCCGGCTGGAGTCCGTGCATCAGGTAGGTGAGGGCGCCGAGCACGGCTCCGGCCGTCGTCCCGTGCCGGACCAGCCATGGCGCGGCGAGCAGCACCAGCACCAGCGGCACCCGGCCCCCCACACCCAGGGCCGCGGTCCGGACCGCGGTGAGCCGCGCCAGATCCCGCGTCGCACGGGCCTGGTCGTCGACGTGCTCGCCGATGGCGGCGCGAACCCGCTCTTGCGCGCCACAGGCCAGAATGTCCCGGAACCCGGCGCCCAGTGCGGTCGTGGTCTCGGCGATGCGCTCGTCGGCCAGGATGGTCGCCCGCTGTCGTGCCGCCATCGCCCGCAGCGCGCCGAGGAAGAGCCCCAGCCCGATCAGCAGCGGCGGCAGGACGAGTACCAGGACCGCCGGTGCGAGGGTGACCAGGCCGAGCAGCGTGCTCGTCGCGGAGATGACGAACCCTAGCGTGATCATGACCACCGTGGCGTACGCCTCGCGGACGACCTCCACCTGATGGGTGAGGCGGGCCACGCCGGCGGTCTCGGGACGCTGAGGCGGGAGCGTCGAGCGGCGCAGCGCGGCGCCGGCGGCCAGCGTGACCAGCTCGTCGCGGAACGGTTCCACGAGGGACCCGAGACGCAGGTAGGCCTGGCGGGTCCCCCAGGCTCCGACGAGCGTGACCGCCGCCATCGCGGCGAGCCAGCCCAGACCGGACGCGAAATGGCCGGCGAGGAAGCCGCGGTCGACGGCGCGTGCCACGAGGTGACCGGACCAGAACGCGGGCACCGCCTCCACGAGCGACCAGCCGACCAGCCTCGCGAACTCCCCGCGCCGGCGCCGGAATGACGACCGCAGGATCGTTCTGGTGCGCACCGCCTCGTTCATCGATCCGGGCTCCCGTTCGCCCGGTCGGCGCCGAACGCCGCCCGGTAGTCGGGGTCGTTCCAGAGGAGGTGGTGGGGCGCCATGCCCCGCAGCCCGTCGTCCAGCCACACCACCGTGTCCGCCCGTGCCGCGATCGATGCCCGGTGGGCGACCACGATGCGGGTACGGTCGGCGAGCGGGCCGGTGAGCACCCGGGCTATCTGGTGCTCGGTCAGCGTGTCGAGGCTCGCGGCGACATCGTCGAGGATCAGCACTCGTCGTCCTTGGAGGAAGGCCCGTGCCAGCCCGACCCGCTGAGCCTGCCCGCCGGACATCGGCGCGGCGGTGAGCGGCGTCCGATAGCCCTGCGGAAGCCGCCGGACGAAGGTGTCGGCGCAGGCGGCACGCGCGGAGGCTGCGACCTCGTCGGCCGTCGCCTCCGGGGCGCCCGATCCGATGGCGTCGGCCACCGTGCCCCCGAAGAGAATCGGGTGTTCGAAGCCGTACGCCACCGCGCGTCGCAACTCGCCGGGATCGAGCAGGACGAGCGGCACACCGTCGAGGCGTACCTCCCCCTCGTCCGGGTCGGCCAGCCTGCCGGCGAGGGCGGCCAGCATCGACTTGCCGGATCCGGATCGGCCGACCACCGCGACCAGGGCACCGCCGGGGATGACGAGGTCGAGGCGGTCGAAGACCTGACGCCCGCCCGCCCGTACGGCCACGGCCCGAAAATCCA
>JBOHBY010000084.1:0-2277 GCA_050698635.1 Spirillospora sp. | reverse complement strand
GGGGAGATGCGCGCCGACGCGCTCGACCACGGCCTCGAATGGCGGCCGAGCGACTCGCCGCGCGCCACCGCGCGCCGCCTCGGCGAGCTGCTGGAGCTGGACGCGGAGGGCACGCGGGCCCTCACCCGCATCGCCCGCGCCGAGGAGCTGGCCCGCTACTCCCAGTCCCGCTCCGCCGAGCCGCCGGAGCGGCTGCGGGCCGACGTCCGGACCGTCCGGGAGGCGTTCGCCGCGTCCGTGGGCCCCGCGACCCGCTGGCGCGCCCGGCTGCTGCCGCCGTCCACGGTGGAGCAGACCCGGGCGACGCTCCAGTCGGCCGGGACCCGCGCGCTGGACGCGACCGCCCGCCTGAACGACCTCCCCAACCGCCTCCGCCGCAAGTAGCGACGGCCCCGAATACGCCCCTGGACACACGTACGTCCCGGCCGCGCGGCAAGCCCGCACCCGGCCGGGACGTTCAGTTTTGAAACTGACCCACTCCGCCGGCGCTCCGTTCCGGACGCCGGTCAGTCGCCTTCGGTTCTGCGGCGCCAGCGTTCTTCCATGCGTTCCATGAAGCCGGTCTTGGCCTGTTTCGGCTGGCGGGCCTGCCTGGGCTGGCGGCCGCCGCGTCCGGCACGGCCGCCGCTGCCGCGGGCGGGCTCGTTGCCGATGCCGGTCATCCGTTTCCAGCTCGTCAGCGCCCAGACGCAGCACGCCACCATGAGCAGGAACCCGGTGACGCTCACCGCGATGGTGACCGAGCCCTGGTTGATCACGAGGCCGGCCATCAGGGCGCCGACGCCGACGACGAACCCGAAGGCCGCCTTCACGATCCGGCGCTTGTAGTGGACCTGTGGGCTGGTCGAGCGAACCGCGTGAGCGAACTTCGGATCCTCGGCGTACAACGCCGATTCGATCTGTTCGAGCATGCGCTGCTCGTGCTCAGAGAGCGGCACGGCACCTCCCAACGACAGCCCCGCGGTGGGGATTGCGATGCAGGACGCGAACGTCAATGGTGATATGCCCAGAATACGAGCACTGTGCCGCGCACGAAAGCGGGCGTCCCCCTGAGGGCCCGCCGCCGGTCACCTCACAGCCTTCTTTCATCGCGTTCCGTCCCTGCCGTCACATCCGTCGGCGTCCGCACGCCGGACGAGCGCGGCGGGGCGGACCGCGCCGCGGCCGAACCGGTGCGCGACCTGGTCCATGGCTCGCTCGGCCTCACGCCAACCGCGTTCCGGCTCGTCGAAGGCGAGCTGGCGGGGGGCCGCGCCGGCGGGGTGCAGGTTCTCAACCCGCACTCCGACCAACCTCAGTCGTACCCGTTCCAGCCCCGCCCCCTCATAGAGCTCGCGGGCTGTGACATAGATCACACGAGCAAGATCGGTGGGCTCGGTGAGAGTTCGCGCACGGGTGATCGTCTTGAAGTCCGCCATCCGGAGTTTGACGCTGACCGTCCGGCCCGCGTTCCCGCTGGCGCGGAGCCTGGCGCCGACCCGCTCGGCCAGCCGGAGCAGCTCGCGGTGGATGACCTCCGGGTCGCCGATGTCGGTGTCGAACGTCTCCTCGGCGCCGATGCTCTTGTCGGGCGTGTGCGCGACGACCTCGCGGGGGTCGCGGCCCCAGGCCAGCTCGTGCAGGTGGGCGCCCAGCGCGTTGCCCAGCTCGCGCTGGAGCGTCGTCAGGGGCACCTTGGCGAGCTGGCCGACGGTCCGCAGGCCGAGGCGGGTCAGGGTCTGCTCCGTCCGCTCTCCGACGCCCCACAGGGACGCGACGGGCAGCGGGTGCAGGAAGCCGACGGCGCCGTCCGCGGGCACGACGAGCAGCCCGTCGGGCTTGCACCGGGTCGAGGCCAGCTTCGCGACGAACTTGGTGCTCGCGACGCCGACCGAGCAGGTGATGCCCTGCTGCGCGCTGACCTCCTCGCGGATGTGCCGGGCGATCTCGGCGGGACGGCCGAGCCGCCGGCCTGCGCCCGCCACGTCGAGGAACGCCTCGTCCAGCGACAGGCCCTCCACCAGCGGTGTCACGGAGCGGAAGATCTCGAAGACGGCCGCGGACACGCGGGAGTACTTTTCGTGGCTCACCGGCAGGACGACCGCTCGCGGGCACAGCCGCCGCGCCCGCGTCATCGGCATCGCCGAGTGCACACCGAACCTGCGGGCCTCGTAGGACGCCGCCGAGACGACCCCGCGCGGCCCGGCCCCGCCGACGACGACGGGACGTCCCCGCAGCTCGGGCCGTTCCAGCAGCTCGACGCTGACGAAGAACGCGTCCATGTCGACGTGCAGGATG
>JBOHBY010000083.1:0-4754 GCA_050698635.1 Spirillospora sp. | reverse complement strand
GGGCTGGAGGACGGTCCAGCGGCCGCCGCCGGCGCCGTGGACCGGGCTGCGGCGGAGCTCGGACGGCTCGACATCCTGGTCAACAACGCCGGGATCGCGCCGTACGGGCCGCTGGAGGACGTCACCGCCGCGGAGCTCGACCTGACCCTCGCCCTGCACGTGCGGGCGGCGTTCGTCGCGTCGCAGGCGGCGGCCCGCCATCTCGGGCCCGGCGGACGGATCGTCAACATCGGCAGCAGCCTCGCCGAGCGCGTCCCCTACCCGGGCTGGACGCTGTACGCGATGAGCAAGTCGGCGCTCACCGGGCTGACCCGCGGCCTGGCCCGCGACCTCGGCCCGCGCGGGATCACCGCGAACGTGGTGCAGCCCGGTTCGACCGACACCGAGATGAACCCGGCCGACTCGCCCGACGCCGAGTTCGAGCGGGGGTTCGCGGCGCTCGGCCGGTACGGCCGCGCGGAGGAGATCGCCGCGATGGTCGCGCACCTGGCGGGCCCCGGCGGCGACTACGTGACGGGGGCGGCGATCGCCGTCGACGGGGGGTTCGCGGCCTGATGGCCTGGATACTGCTCGTCGTCGCCTCGCTGATGGAACTGGTGTGGGCGACGGCGCTGAAGGAGTCGGACGGCCTGACGAAGCTCTGGCCGACGGTCATCGGGCTCACGGTCGCGGTGCTCAGCGTCGTCGTGCTGTCGCTGTCGCTGCGGACCCTGCCGGTCGGCACCGCCTACGCGATCTTCGTCGGGCTGGGCGCGGTGGGCGTCGCGGCGGCCGGCATGGTCGCGTTCGGGGAGAGCACGTCGCCCGCGCGGCTGGGCTTCCTCGCGCTGATCCTCGTCGGCGTCGTCGGTCTGCAGTTGGTCGAGGACTCGTAGTCCCGGCCGGGAGCGGGCACAGTGAGATCATGGCCACGGAGATGCTCGGGATCGATATCGGCGGGTCGGGGATCAAGGGCGCGCCGGTCGATCTGTCGGACGGCTCGTTCACGCGCGAACGGTTCCGGGTGGCGACGCCGCACCCGTCGAAGCCGAAGCCGGTGGTGAAGGTCATCGGTGAGATCGTCGAGCATTTCGGGTGGGAGGGGCCGGTCGGCGTCACCTTTCCCGGGGTGGTGATCGGCGGCGTGACGCTGTCGGCGGCGAACGTGTCCGGGCACTGGGTCGGGCTGGACGCGGCGTCCATGATCACCGAGGAGACCGGGCGGGAGGCGACGCTGCTCAACGACGCCGACGCGGCCGGGATCGCAGAGATGCGGTTCGGCGCCGGGCGCGGCCGCCACGGGACGGTCGTGGTGCTCACGCTCGGGACGGGCATCGGCAGCGCACTGTTCAGCGACGGCGTGCTCGTCGCGAACACCGAGTTCGGGCACCTGGAGATCGACGGACGGGACGCGGAGTCGCACGCGTCCGCCAAAGCACGCGAGGACGAGGGACTGAGCTGGGAGAAGTGGGCCAAGCGGCTCGGCGTCTACATGCGGCATCTGGAGGCGCTGATCTCCCCGTCGCTGATCATCGTGGGCGGCGGGGTGAGCCGCAAGGCCCAGCACTTCGTCCCGCTGATCACGGGCGTGCGGGCGGAGATCGTCCCGGCGCGGCTGGTGAACAACGCGGGCATCGTGGGCGCGGCGATGGCCGCGGCCACGATGGTCTGAGCGGCAGGACGACCTGAGCGGCAGGACGGTGTGAGCGGCTAGGACGGTCTGAGGCGCACCGTCGCGATCTCCCAGGGACGCAGTGCGAGGGTGGTCGTGCCGTCGTGGACGTCGAGGGGCAGGCCGGGCCGTCCGCGCAGGTCGGCGCGGGTGGCCTCGGTGAACGGGCCGCGCAGGACGGCCGTCACCGGCTCGGCCGACTGGGCGACCATCCGGGTCTCGATCCAGCCGTCGCGGGCCCGGAGCGAGGTCATGACGACGCCGTCGCCCGAGATCTCGACGCCCGTTCTGGACGGCGGGGGCGGCGCGGTGGCGTGGCCGTATCCGGCGGCCGTGAGGAGGTCGTGCCGGTAGGTCTCGGCGGCTTGCAGGACGTCGGCGCCCGGCCTTCCGGCGGGGTACGGCATGATCGCCAGGCTGACCGTCCGGAGGCCCCGGCACTGAGCCCGCGGGGTCGGGAGCTGCGGGCCGGCGGGCTGGTCGCGGTAGGCGTTGCGGTCGCGTGACAGGTGGCCGATCGAGCGGAGGAGGGTGAGGGCCAGCTCCCGTCCGCCGCCGGTGACCTCGTACTCGGTGACGTGCTCCAGCAGGACGGCGAGCCCGCCCGCGGCGACGAAGCCGGACGCGGGGAACGTCGGCACGGGACGCTCACCGAACCCGCCCTCGGCCGTCAGCCCCCGCTCGGTGATCGCGAACTGCCCTTCGGCGTACGACGACGCGGCGGGGCGCGGCAGCGGGAGGTGCAGCCTGACCCGGTGGTCGTCGCAGCGGTTGTCGAACGTGACGCGCAGCCGCAGGAACGGCTCACCGGCGCGGAGCTCGGCGCGGGTGGTGACGGTGACGTCCTCCGCCGATGCCGATCGCGCGTCGCCGTCGAAGTCTCCGGACGCGGGCCATCGGTAGGTCCGGACGATGTCGTGCGCGGCGAGCAGCGGCCCGGCCATGGCGGGCTCTACACGGACGGTCTGCGGGGCTTCGATGAGCCGGTCGGTGGCGGGTGGCGCGTAGTTGTAGGAGTCGCCCAGGTCGCCGCCGTCCACGATCCGTCCGATGCCTTCGATGGCTTGGCCGGACGGAGTGCGTAGCGCGAGGGTGCCGTCTTCGTGGATCTCCGCTTGCAGGAGGCCGTTGTCCAGGGTGCGGCCGTTGGCTGTGACCGGGCCGGCCGGAGCGGCTGAGGCTCGGGACGGGGTCACGGTCGTCAGGCCGAGCGCGGGGACGTCGACGAGCGCGGCGACGGTGCGGCGCGGGTCGGCCAGGATGCGGACGCGCCACTCCCCGTCCGCATCGCGCAGCGCCTCGCGGACGTCGCCGATGTCGAACGGGACGGCGGCGCGGGACGTCACGTGGAACGTGAGCGTGCGCTCATCCCGGGACACCGTCCAGTCGCGGACCTCCTGCCCGAACAGGACCCGCCCGTACACGCGCTCCAGCACGATCGGCAGGTCGGAGGCCGGGTGGACGGCGTCGTCCAGCACGGTCGGCGCGATGTCGAGGGTCTGCACGGGCACGGGACGCCCGTCGCCCGTCACCAGCCCAGGCTCCCCGTCCGGGCCCTCCCCGGACGGGCCCTCCCCGGACGGGACGTCCACCATGATCAGACCGGTCCGGGGTTCGGGGGTCGGGTTGAACACCAGGTGCGAACCGATCGGCACGGACGCGGCGCGCTCGGCCGTCACCAGGTCGCAGACGGCGCGTCCGAGCTGCTCGGCCTCCGCCATGTGCGCGGCGACCTGCTCGGCGGTCTCGTCGCTGCCGCAGCCGGTCACGGAGTCGTGGCAGCTCGTCTCGATGAGCCGCCGCCACGCCAGGTCGAGGAACGTCCGGGCGTCGCCCGCGTACCAGAGCGCGGTGAGCGGTTCGGCGTACCGTTCGACGAGCCGTTCGGCGCGTCCCAGCAGCTGCTTGAGCCGGACGCGCGCGGAGATCACGCCGGGCAGGATGTTGGCGCGGGCGTGCGACCGCAGCTCGCCCCGGACGTGCGGCAGCCCGTCCACGGACGCGTCCTCCCCCGCGAAGTAGCCCGCGAGGGTGTCGAGCCGCATGGCGCGACCGGCGCCGGAGATCCGGTCGGCGAGGTCGGCGGCGGGCGCGGTGTGGTCGGCGCCGTACATGGCCAGCAGCGGCCCGCCGCGCGGGTACCAGCGGCCCATCGCCTCCGCGAAACCGGCGGCGCGGCCCGGGAGGAGCGACGCACCGTCCTCCAGCCCCCGCCCACCACCATCCAACGGACGAGCTCCGCTCGACGGCCCAACCCCGAACTCCTCGAACATCGACGCCGCGTTGCCGTAGCCGCCCTCGGGCAGGTACTGGGTGCGGACGGACGTCCCGTCCGGCGCCTCCCAGGCGAACGCGCGCTCGCGGACCCGGTCGGGGACGCCGCGCCACACGCACGCGTGCTCGATCCCCGCGAGCCGCAGGATCTGCGGCATCTGCGCGCAGTGCCCGAACTGGTCGGGCAGGTAGCCGACCATCATCGCGGCGCCGAGCTCCTCCGCGCGGCGCATGCCGAGCTCCAGGTTGCGGACGATGTTCTCTCCCGAGCACAGGAACTCGTCGTGCAGGATCTGCCAGGGCCCGACGGCGAGCCGCCGGTCCGCGACCAGCGCGGCCACGAGCTCACGGCGGTCGGGACGGATCTCCAGGTAGTCGTCGACCGCCGCCATCTGCCCGTCCAGTGTGAAACGCCAGCGCGGGTCGGCGTCCATGGCGTCGAGGACGCCGTCGAGCAGGGACACGAGCCGGAGCCGGAAACGCTGGAACGGCAGGTACCACTCGCGATCCCAGTGCGTGTGGGGAACCACGACGATCTCCGTCTCCGGAACGGCGGCCTCCACCCGCCCCGTGTTCACCCGCACAGCGCGATCACCTCGTTCTCGTGGGTTTCCAGGCGGTGCATGCCGGGGCCTCCGGCGGCCATCCGGACGCGGTCGCCCCGGACGGCGACGCGCTCCCCGTCCGGGCGGATCAGCACGGTCCCGTCGGCGTCGATCGCGATCAGCTCGCCGTCGACGCGGAGCAGGACGGGCGCGTCCGGCCCGGCGGAGATCGACGTCCGGCCCGCCGCGAGGCCGCCGAGCACGTCGCCGTCCTCGGCGAGGAC
>JBOHBY010000082.1:0-3247 GCA_050698635.1 Spirillospora sp. | reverse complement strand
GGCGCCAGCCACGGCGCGAGCAGCGCGGCGAGGACGAGCAGCGCGAGGACGGCCAGGCCGAACACCGCGAGCCGGTCGCGGACGAGCCCGCTCACGTCAGCCCCACCCGTGGGTCGAGCCGCGCCTGCGCCAGGTCGACGGCCAGGTTGACCAGGACGTACGCCACCGCGCCGAGCAGTGTGATCCCCATGATCGCCGGATAGTCCAGGCTCAGCAGCGAGGTGGCGGCGTACCGGCCGAGGCCCGGCCGGTCGAAGACGACCTCGACGAAGAACGCGCCGGTCAGCCCGTAGGCCGCGGTGAGGCCGACGACGGTGGCGGTCGGCGGGAGGGCGCCGCGCAGCGCGATCCGCCAGCGGATCGTGCGCTCGGGCACCCCGTAGGCCCGCGCGACCCGGATGTGGTCCTGGGCGAGGGTCTCCAGCATGGTCGCGCGCGTCATCCGGGCGATCGCGCCCATCGGGTAGGCGGCGAGGGTGACGGCCGGGAGGACGAGGTGCGCCGCGACGTCCGACAGCGCGGTCCAGTTGCCGGTGAGCAGGCTGTCCAGGAGGTTCATCCCGGTGATGTGCGTGATGGGGGCGATGTAGGGCAGGTCGCTGCTGGTCTCGCCGGTCGGGGGCAGCAGGTCCAGCCGGCCGAAGGCGACGAGCTGGAGCAGCAGCCCGAGCCAGAAGGCCGGGACGGAGACACCGGCGATCGACGCGACCCGGATCGCGTGGTCGGCGAGCCGCCCCGGCCGCCGCGCCGCGAGGACGCCGAGGACGACCCCGCTGAGCAGCGCGATCACCATCGCGGCGCCGACGAGTTCGAGAGTGCTCGGCAGGCGGCCGGTGATCTCGTCCAGGACGGGGCGCTTGGTGCCGATCGACGTCCCCCAGTCGCCGCGGAACACCCCGGAGATGTAGGTGCCGTACTGGACGGGCAGCGGCTCGTCCAGCCCGAGGGTCTCGCGGACCTGCTCGGCCTGCTCCGGCGTGGCCTTGGGCCCGAGGTAGGCGAGCGCCGGGTTCGACGGGACGACGCGGGCCAGCACGAACGTGATCACGCTGACCCCGAGAAGCACGAGCGCGGAGCCGCGCAGCCGGCGGAGTAGAAAACGGCCGATCATGCGGCGCTCGGTGCCAGGCTGTAGAACGGGATGCTGAACGAGTAGTTGGCGTTGCACTGGAACCCGCCGACCGCCTTGTCGGCCACGAACGGGGTCCGCACGTCGTAGAGGAAGGCGCCGGGGGCTTCGTCCAGTAGGAGGCGCTGTGCCTGTCCGTAGACGCGGGCGGCCTCGTCCGGGTCGGTGGCTGTGAGCGTCCCCGCCTTGTCGACGAGTTCGTCGTATTCGGCGTTCTTCCAGTAGCTGAGGTTGAAGGACGGCTTGGGGCTGCTACGGAACAACGACACCAGGTTGTCGGAGCCCGCGTCGGAGTAGGTCGGCCAGTAGAGGAGCAGGAAGACGTCCTGTGCCTTGCGCGGGTCGGCCTTGGCCTTCTCCCACTGCTGGTTGAACAGGATCGACCGCAGGGTGACGTCCACGCCGATCTTCGCGAACGAGTCCTTGATCAGCGGCGCGAACTTGGCCTCCTGCGAGTTCTCGGCGGCGTAGCTGAGCGTGAGCTTGAAACCGCCGCCCTTCCCCGCGTCGGCGAGCAGTTTCTTGGCCTTGGCCAGGTCGTACTTGTACGGGGTGAGGCCCTTGTCGTGGGGGAACACCGAGGCGGGCACCGGCCCGCGGGCGAGCGTGCCGTGCCCTTCCGCGCCGACCTTGAGGACGTCGTCGTACGGGATCGCGTAGGAGAGTGCGCGGCGGACCTTCGGATCGTCGAGCGGCGGACGCGTCGTGTTGAAGAAGGCCAGGTAGCTCTGGAGTGTCGCGCACTCGGTCACCGCGAACCTCTTGTTCCCGGCGAACTGCCCGATGTTCTCCAGCGGCAGCGCCGAGGCGAGGTCGACCTGTCCCGACCGCACCTTCTGCTGCTGGACGACCGCCTCAGGCGTGATCTGCGCGACGACGGTCCCGTAATGGGAGCCCGACCAGCCGCCCCAGTATTTGTCGTAGCGGCGCAGCACCACCTTGTTGTTCGGCTTGTACTCGGCGATCTGGTAAGGACCCGTTCCAGCATCAGTGCCCTTGTCGAAATAGCCGCCGCCGGATTTCAGCGCCTTCGGGCTGACGATCCACGCCCCGTACATCGACGAGGCGATCAGGTCCACCGGCGCCGCGCGCTTCAGGCGCAGCACCACCGTGAACTCGTCCGGGGTCGCCACCTCCTTCAGCGGCGCCCAGATGAACGAGGCGCCGCCGTCCTTGGCCGACGCCTCGATGGACGCCTTCACCGCGGCGGCGTTCATGGGCTCGCCGTCATGGAATGTGACGCCTTTGCGCAGGTGGAAGGTCCAGGTCTTGGCGTCCGCCGAGGATTCCCATGTCTCGGCGAGGCCCGGCCTGAACTTCTCGGCGGCGCCGGACGGGTTCGTCCACAGCAGCGGCTCGTACACGTTCGCGAGGTAGTAGACCTCGGTGGAGAACGACTTGATCGGGTCCCAGGTGGTCACGCTCGCGGTCGTGGCCACGTTGAGCACGTTCCCGGCACCGCTTCCCGCGGTGCCCCCGCCGGCGGTGCAGGCGCTCGCGAACAGTCCGGCGGTGAGTACCGCCGTCGCGGCGATCAGGGGTCTTTTCACCTTCATTGCGCACGTCCTAGGTCCAGCCCTGTACGGCGGGCTCGGCAGGTTGGAACAAGAGTGGAACGTTGCACAAATATCGTCAAATACTTAGACTGAGCGATCTTCATGCCTCACAGGCATGATTCGCAGGCATGATTCGCAGGCATGACTCGCAGGCATCAATGGCCACATCGCCGGCACCGGAGGGTGGCGCCGTGGAGCTCAGGGTTCTCCGCTACTTCCTCGCCGTCGTCGACGCCGGCTCGGTGACCAAGGCCGCCGAGGAGGTGCACGTCGCGCAGCCCTCGCTCTCCCGCCAGCTGCGCGGCCTGGAGACGTCCCTCGGCATGACGCTGTTCGACCGCACGGGGCGGCGGATGCGGCTGACCGCGGCGGGGCTCCGGTTCCTCCCGATCGCCCGTGACCTGGTCACCCGGGCCGACACCGCTCGCGCCGCAGCGGCGGCGATCGCGGGCGGCCAGGCGACCCGGCTCACCGTGGCGGCCCCGGCCACGACCATCACCGACGTGATCGCGCCCTTCCTCGCCGAGTGCGGGCCCGGCGACCCGATCGTGATGGTGGAGGA
>JBOHBY010000081.1:0-4034 GCA_050698635.1 Spirillospora sp. | reverse complement strand
CGCCGACCCACGGCCCCCGCCGCGGCCTCCGGTCAGCGAATCCTGAGGGACATCCCCCAAGGTCTCCGGCTCAGCGGCCGGCGAGTTCGTGGTCGCGGCCGACGAACTCGAAGTCACGGCGCGTGTTGTCACGGACGTACATTCCAGCCACCCGGCGTGCCCGCCGCGCGCGGCGGTCGGACGCCGGCAGGAACAGCGCGTCGCACCGGCTGGCGCGCGAGAAGTCCCACAGGTACACGACGCCGGCCAGTCCCCCGGCGAGCACGAGGGCCGCGAACGCGATGACGAACATCAGTTCTCCTCTCCACGGAACCGCAGCACCCGGCTCCGTGTCGTCACCGATCAAGGCGATCAGCTCTTACCCTGGACGTTAAGCGCGTTGTTTCATCTCCTCTGTGTCGTGTGACCCGAACCTGCCGAGTCGTGTGCCGCTGCGAAGTCGCGTGAGCTTCCCAAGCGTGACGTGCGTTTAGGGTGTTGCAGAGCCCTACCGAGGAGGTCGCACGTGGCGGACGGATCCGGCTTCGACCCTGGCACCGGCTTCGACCCGGAGATCGACGCGTGGCTCACGCAGCGCGCTCAGGACGCGGGGGCAGCCGACCCGTCCGCCGAGGACTTCCGGAGACTGTTGCGGGCCGGGAACGAGCTGGCGCTGGCCCGTCTCGCCGATCCGCCGGTCGCGGCGGCGGAGCGCGACGTCGTCCTGGAGACGGCCCACGGGCCGGTGCCCGCGCTGGTGGTCGAGCCCGCGACCCGGCTCACCGACGCCACGGTCGTGTTCCTGCACGGCGGCGGATGGGTCGGCGGGGACGAGCACACGCACGTCCAGTACTCGCGGCGGCTCGCCGTGGAGACGGGCTCGACGGTCGTCGCGGCCGGCTACCGGCTGGCGCCCGAGCACGCGTTCCCCGCCGCGTTCGACGACTCCCTGGCCGCGGTGCTCCACGTCGCCGGGTCCGCGCCGGGGCGGACGGCCGTCGCCGGTGACAGCGCGGGCGGGCAGCTCGCCGCGTCCGTCGCCATCGCCTGCCGTGACCACGGGGTCCCGCTGGCCGCGCAGCTCCTCATCTCGCCGGTCACCGACGCCGCGGGCGGGTACGCCGACCCGGACGTGAACGCGCGCTACCCGTCCCGGGAGGAGCGGGCGGACGGCTACGGCCTCACGCTCGCGGCCATGCGCTGGTTCGCCGGGCTGTACACGCCGTCCGGTGACGGGGACGGGACCAGGGACGGCTGGCAGGTGTCGCCGCTGCGCGCACCCGACCTGGCGGGCGTCGCACCGGCGGTCGTCCACACGGCGGGGTTCGACCCGCTCCGGGACGAGGGCAACGCCTACGCCGCCGCCCTGCGCGAAGCGGGCGTCCCGGTGATCCACCGGGAATGGCCCACGCTCAACCACAGCTACTTCGGCCTCGGCGGCGTCTCCGCGACGGCGGAACGGGCCGCCCGCCGGGGCAGCGCCGACCTGCGCACGCTGCTCACCACCGGCCAGAGCCCGGCCACGGCGGGAACCGTGGAGGGCGGACGAGCCGGCCTGTAAGCCGGGTTCTGTGCCCGCCGCTCCTCGCGGGGCGGCGGGTGACGGCCATCCATCTCGGACCGCCGTTGCCGGCGGCCTCCAGCGGTCTACCCGCAGGCTCGGGCGGGCTGCCCTCAGGCACCTGCGCGGAGCCTTTCGGCCCCTTCTTGACCTTGCTCCAGGTGGGGTTTACCGAGCCGCCCACGTCACCGTGGGCGCTGGTGAGCTCTTACCTCACCGTTTCACCCTGACCGCCGGCCGACCGGCGGCGGTCTGCTTTCTGTGGCACTGTCCCGCGGGTCGCCCCGGGTCGGCGTTACCGACCACCCTGCCCTGTGGAGCCCGGACTTTCCTCGACGGGGATCGCTCCCCGACGCGGCCGTCCGGCCGGCTCGTCCGCCGTCCCTCCAGGCTAGTGGGTGCGCGAGTCACTCGCGTACCCGCTTGCCCGCAAGCCGACTTACGGGAGGGTGGTCAGGGCCTCGTCCAGGCGGGACTGCGGGAGGGCGTGGTCCTCCATCCGGCCGGAGAGGAAGCGGTCGTAGGCGGCCAGGTCGAGGTGGCCGTGGCCGCACACGGCGGTGAGGATGACCTTGGGTTCGCCGGTCTCGACGCAGCGGCGGGCCTCCTCGACGGCGGCGGCGAGCGCATGCGTCGGCTCGGGGGCCGGGATGATGCCCTCCGTGCGGGCGAACAGCAGGCCCGCCTCGAAGCACTCGCGCTGCGGTTTGGACTCCGCCTCGAACAGGCCCAGGTCGTACATGTGGGAGAGCAGCGGCGCCATCCCGTGGTAGCGCAGGCCGCCCGCGTGGATGGGGTCGGGGACGAAGTCGTGCCCGAGCGTGTGCATCTTCAGCAGCGGCGTGAGCCCGGCGGTGTCGCCGAAGTCGTAGGCGTAGCGGCCGCGGGTGAAGGACGGGCATGCCTCGGGTTCCACGGCGCGGACGACCGGGTCCATGCGTCCGGCCAGCTTCTCGCGCAGGAACGGGAACGCCAGCCCGGCGAGGTTGGAGCCGCCGCCGGTGCAGCCCACGATCAGGTCGGGGACGTCGCCGACGGAGGCGAGCTGTTCGAGCGCCTCCTCGCCGATCACGGTCTGGTGCATCAGGACGTGGTTGAGGACGCTGCCGAGCGCGTACCGGGTGTCCTCCGGCGCGGCGGACTCGACGGCCTCGCTGATCGCGATGCCGAGGGAGCCGGGCGAGTCGGAGTCGTCGGCGAGGATCTTCGCGCCGGACGCGGTGAGCGGCGACGGACTCGCGTGGACCCGCGCCCCGTACAGCTGCATCATCGAGCGGCGGTACGGCTTCTGGTCGTAGGAGGCGCGCACCATCCAGATCTCGCAGTCGAGCGCGAACTGCGCGCAGGCGAACGCGAGGGCGCTGCCCCACTGCCCGGCGCCGGTCTCGGTGGTGAGGCGGCGGACGCCCTGCCGCGCGTTGTAGTACGCCTGCGGGACGGCCGTGTTCGGCTTGTGCGACCCGACCGGTGACACGCCCTCGTACTTGACGTAGATCCGCGCCGGGGTGCCGAGGGCGCGTTCGAGGCGGTGCGCCCGGATCAGCGGCGTCGGACGCCACAGCCGGTACACCTCGCGGACGTCGCCGGGGATGTCGACGAACCGGTCGCCGGTGACCTCCTGCTCGATGAGGTCGGCCGGGAACAGGGGGGCGAGGTCGTCCGGGCGGAGCGGCTCGCGGGTTCCCGGATGCAGGGGCGGTGGCGGCGGCGCGGGCAGGTCGGGGACGATGTTGTACCAGCGCCTCGGGAGCCTCGACTCGTCCAGCAGGATCTTCGTGGTCACGATCCCTCCCCAGGTCACGGTGCCTATCGCGCAGCGTAAGCGGCCGGGGATCAAGGGGGAAGAGCGTTTCGGTCAGGTTTCCAGATGGGGGACGTCGTTGAACGCGCGCAGGGACGTGGGGCCATCGGCGAACCAGTCGATGGACGACAGCGCCGCCACGTCCAGGTGCATCCGGTAGAGGGACGTCATGGGCGCGCCCAGGGCGTCCATCACCAGGAGCTTGATGGGCGTGACGTGCGAGACGACCAGGACCGTCTGCTCCCGGTAGCGGACCTTGAGCTTGTCCAGGGCGGTGCGGACGCGGCGTGACACCGCCGCGAAGCTCTCCCCGCCGGGCGGCGCGACGTCCGGGTCGGCGAGCCACGCCTTCAACTCGGCGGGCCACGCCTCGCCCGCCTCCGCGAACGTGAGCCCGTCCCATTCGCCGAAGTCGGTCTCGCGGAAGCCGTCCTCGACGCGGACGTCCAGCCCGGTGACGGCGGCGATCTCGGCGGCCGTGGCGCGGCAGCGCGACAGCGGGGACGTGACGATCGCGTCGAGCCCGCGGCCCTTGAGGGCGAGGGCGGCGGCGCGGGCCTGCGCGACGCCGGTCGCGGTGAGCGGGACGTCGCCCGTCCCGGCGAAGCGCTTCTCGACCGACAGCGGCGTCTCGCCGTGCCGCAGCAGGACGGTCGTCATCGGCGTGCCCGACGGCGGCACCCACGAGGCCAC
>JBOHBY010000080.1:0-1905 GCA_050698635.1 Spirillospora sp. | reverse complement strand
ATCTCGTCCCACCACCCGGACGTAGCCGTCCTCGACATCGAGATGCCCGGCGCGGACGGTCTCACCGTCGCCGAACGGCTCGGCGCGTCCGGCGCCCGCTGCGCGATCTGCATCCTGACCAGCTTCGGCCGCCCCGGCTACCTGCGGCGCGCGATGGCCGCCGGCGTCCGCGGCTTCGTCGCCAAGGACGCCCCCACCGAGCAGCTCGCCGCCGCCATCCGCAAGATCCACGCCGGTGGCCGCTACCTGGACGCCGAACTCGCCGCCAGCGCCATGGCCGCCGGCGACAACCCCCTCACCGACCGCGAACGCGAGGTCCTCCGCCTCACCGGGACGGGCACCGAGACCGCCCGCATCGCGACGCAGCTGCACCTCTCCGAGGGCACCGTCCGCAACTACCTCTCCACCGCCATGACGAAACTGGGCGAACCCACCCGCGTCGCCGCCGCCCGCGCCGCCAGGGACATGGGCTGGATCTGACACCGGGTTAGTCTGGGCGGCGTGAACGAGCCTCTCGTAGCGCGGATGCAGGAATTCGGCGAGACGATCTTCGCCGAGATGTCGGACCTCGCCGACCGGACCGGCGCGATCAACCTGGGCCAGGGCTTCCCGGACGAGGAGGGCCCGAAGGCCGTCCTGGACGCGGCCGTCGACGCCATCCGGACGGGCGCCAACCAGTACCCGCCCGGCCCCGGCACCCCCGCGCTCCGCGAAGCGGTCGCGGCGCAGCGGCTCGAACGGTACGGGCTGTCGTACGACCCGGCGACCGAGGTGTTCGTGACCGTGGGCGCGACCGAGGGCATCGCGGCGTCCGTCCTCGCGCTGACCGGGCCCGGCGACGAGGTCATCGTCTTCGAGCCGTACTACGACTCCTACGCGGCCGTGATCGCGCTGTCCGGCGCGGCGCGCAGGCCCGTGACGCTCCGTCCGGTGGAAGGACGCTTCACGTTCGACCCCGACGAGCTGCGCGCCGCCGTCACCCCCCGAACCCGGGCGATCCTCGTGAACTCCCCGCACAACCCGGCGGGCACCGTGTTCACCCGCGCCGAGCTGGAGGCCATCGCCGCCGTCTGCCGCGAGCACGACCTCGTCGCCATCACCGACGAGGTGTACGAGTACCTGACGTTCGACGACGCCGAGCACATCCCGCTCGCCACCCTGGACGGGATGCGCGAGCGGACGGTGTCGGTGTCGTCGGTGGGCAAGTCGTTCTCCGTCACCGGCTGGAAGACCGGCTGGGTGACCGCGCCCGCGCCGTATGTTCGGGCCGTCCAGACGGTGAAGCAGCACCTCACCTTCGCTGTCAGCGCCCCGTACCAACTGGCCACCGCCTACGCGCTGGGCAACGAGATCCCGTGGGTCGAGGAGCTGCGCAAGTCGCTCCAGGCCAAGCGCGACCGGCTCATCACCGGCCTGGAGGCCGCCGGGTTCGCCACGTACCGGCCGCAGGGCACGTACTTCGTCCAGGCCGACATCCGGCCGCTGGGCTTCACCGACGGCATGGCCCTGGCGCGGGCGCTGCCGGAGAAGGCGGGCGTCGTCGCGATCCCGACACAGGTGTTCTACGACGACGCCGCCGCGGGCGCGCATTTCGTCCGCTTCGCGTTCTGCAAGAAGGACGGGGTCATCGACGAGGCCGTGGAACGCCTGGCCCGCCTGCGCTGAGAAAAGCGGCACGCGCCCGTAAGCGACGCCGCCCGCACGGGACTACGTCATGACACACGACTCCGACAGGAGGTGCTTCGTGGACGATCCCGCCACACACTTCACCCGCCCGCGCCCGCGCGCGCGCCGGGCCGCCACTGGTACGGCCGGGTGCTGCGGACCGACACCGTCTCCGGCTCGATCCGCGACCTCGTCGGTGCGGGGGAGAAGGCCCGCAGGGCCGAGCGGAAGATCTCCTTC
>JBOHBY010000079.1:0-6366 GCA_050698635.1 Spirillospora sp. | reverse complement strand
CGGCCAGACCGCGACCGGGTCACCGAGGCGTGCGAACCCGGCACGGTCGTCGGTGGTGACGGGAAGGCCAGGCTTCGTCGGGGCGGCGTTCGCGAGCGGGGCGACCTTCAGGTCTGTCATGTGCCGTTGTACGCAGCGGAGCCCGGACGCGTTCGACGTTCGCGCCGGCGACTTCAGGAGCGTTCCCGGCGGAACCGGGACGCGCGGTCAGTCGAGAAATCCGCGCAGGTAGTCCTCGCGCACCTGGCGGCGGCTGAGCTTGCCGGACGGGGTGCGCGGCAGCGGGACGCGGAACTCCACCCGCCGCGGATGCTTCGGTTTGGCCAGCAGCGGCTCGCAGTGCGCGACGAGCGCGGCGGCGAGGGCGTCACCGGCGGGGGTGTCCGCGGTGGGCTCGACCAGCGCGACGACGCTCTGCCCCCACTCCTCGTCGGGGACGCCGATGACGGCCGCGTCGCCGACCGCCGGATGCTGGAGCAGGACGCTCTCGATCTCGGCCGGGTAGATGTTCTCGCCGCCGGAGATGATGAGGTCGGCGCGCCGGTCGGTCATGTAGAGCCAGCCGTCGGCGTCGACGCGGCCGAGGTCGCCGGGGGTGTAGAAGCCGTCGCGCATGGTGGCGGCGGTCTTCGCCGGGTCGCCGTGGTACTCGAACCCCGGATGGCCGCTCGCGTGGATCAGGCCCGTCTCCCCGGGCGGCAGCTCGGCGCCGTCCTCGTCGAGGATCTTGATCTGCACGCCGTCGACCGGGCTGCCGACCGTGCCGGGCCTGGCGCGCCACTCGTCCGGGGTGGCAAGGACGACCGGGCCGCTCTCCGTGGACCCGTAGTACTCGTAGAGGACGGGCCCCCACCAGTCCAGCATCCGCCGCTTGGTCTCCACGGGGACGGGCGCGGCGCTGTGGAACACCTGCCGCAGCGACGACACGTCGTACCGGGACTTGACCTCGTCCGGCAGCGCGAGCATGCGGTGGAACATCGTCGGCACCATGAACGTGCTGGTGACGCCGTGCCGCTGGACGAGTTGCAGGGTGTGCTCCGGCTGGAACCGCGAGGCGACGACGACGGAGTGGCCGAGGTGCAGCGCCAGCAGCGCGTGGACGCAGGGCGCCGAGTGGTAGAGCGGTCCGATGGCGAGATGGACGTCGTCGCCGGGAGCGAGGCCCAGGTGGCGTGTCAGCGTCCGCCGCAGGACGTCCACGACCGCCTCCGGCGGGATGTCGAGCAGCGCCCGCCGGACGCCCTTCGGGCGCCCCGTCGTCCCGGACGTGTAGAACATGATCGAGCCCATCCGCCGTTTGCCCGGCGGTTCGGCGCTGCCCGACGCGGACAGCGCGGCCAGCGAGCGGTAGCCGTTCGCGGGCCCGGCGCTCACCCGGCCTTCGGCGGGGATGCCCGCCTCGTCCGCGGCGGACGACACCACGTCGGCGAACGCGCTTTCGGTCACCACGGCCCTGGCGCCGCAGTCGGCGAGGACGTAACCGAGCTCGGGCCTGGTCAGATGGCGGCTCACGGGCACGAGATAGAGCCCGGACTGCGCCGCGGCGAGCATGACGGTGAGGAACTCGGGCCGGTTCCCGAGCACCGTCGCCAGCACGTCGCCGGGACGCAGGCCGAGACCGTCCAGCGCGTTCGACAGGCGGTTCACCTGGGCGTGCAACGCGCCGTAGGAGAGCGGCACGCCTGGCGCCAGTACAGCGGGACGGTCGGGGTATTTCTGCGCGATCTCGTAGAAGCCGACACCTTCGACACCCATGCGGCACTCCTTAGCGGGACGGACGGCCGGATGACCTTCACGTCCATCTGACCTATCCCGTGGTGACCAAGTCAAGATTGTGGACAGTCCACAAAAGCGGGGCGGGGTGAATCGGCCGGTCCGGGTCACCGGTTTTCCTCACCATTCACGTTCCCGACCAATATCATGGGCGGTCAGAATCCGGGGAACGGACGAGTCGGACCAACGCGCCGATGGGGCCTGAATGACGGACACGGGCGACGGCCGCACACCGCCGGACGGCGCGGGCAACAAGAGCGCGGGCAACAAGAGCGCGGGCAACAAGGGCACGGGCGGCAAAGCCAATTCCGGGGGCGGCAAGTGGGCCGACCAGGTGCTTCCCGCCCTGATCGTCGGTGTGTGCGCCGGAATCATCGTCAGCGTCGCGACACGGCACCTCTACGCGTTCGCGTGGCTGCGGACGCTCGTCACCGGGGCAGCCACGCTGATCGGCATCGTGGCGCTCGCCTGGCTGGTCACCCGGAAGCCGGTCAAGAAATTCGTGAAGAACGTCTTCGCCAGGCTGCCTCAGCGCATGGAGCCCGTTTTGTGGGCCGTGGCGGGGGCGGCGCTGGTCGGCGTCGTCCTTCTCAGCGCCGTGGGAATTCAGGCGTTGCTGGAGCGCACCGGCTCGTGCGAGCAGCCGCTGGAACTGCGGGTGCTGACGACGCCCGAGGCGCTCACCCCGCTGCGCGCCGCCGCGGCCGAGTTCGAGAACGACGGCGAGGAACGCGGCTGCCGCCGGTACAGCGTCACGATCGTCCCGCAGGCGGGGCCCGTCCCGCTCTACGACGGGTTCGGGCTGCTGTGGCGGCGCAGCGCGCCCACGGACGGACGGCACGCCGAGGGCGAGCGGCTCCTCGGCCCGCAACCCGACATCTGGATCCCTTCGTCGATGGCGGAGTACGCGTTCGTCCCGAAAGGCCCTGGCCAGGGCGCCGGGCAGGTCGCGGGCCGGGCGGGCGCCCCGGCGGGGCCCACAGGCGCGCCCGAGACGGGCGATCCGATCTTCACGCCGCGCGGTTCGCTCGGGACGTCGCCTCTGGTGCTGGCGCTGTTCGGGGAGGCCCACCGGCGCGTCGCCGATCCGTCCGAGGGGCCGGTCGCGCCGAGCACGGCCGGGCTGCTGAAGGACATGGCGGCCGCGGGCGTCCCGGTGCGGAAGATCGCGCGTCCCGTCCCGGAGACGTCGGCGGCGGCGCTGGCCGTGACGCCTGCGCTGTACGACGCACTCCCCGGCCGCGACCCGGAGGACGAGCGGACCGCCGAGCCCGCCGGGCCGGTCGCGCCGGACGCGGTGTCGCTGCTGTGCCGGTTCCGTCAGCTCGCCGCCAACCCGAACAACGCGCCCCCGGCCGGGACGGCCGTCGCCGTGCCCGAGCAGGTGCTGCACGACTACGACATGGGACGGCCGCTCGGCGACCGCTGCGGGCCCGCCGACCCCGCCGCCGCCCCGTACGCCAAATGGCGGCTCTACCCGCACTACGCGAAGGACCTGCCGACGCTCGACCACCCGTTCATCCAGGTGCGGTGGCGCGGCCAGGACACCGAGGAGCGGAACGCGGCGGTCACCGGGTTCCGCCGCTGGCTGGACGGCCACCCGCTCACCCTCCAGGGTTTCCGCGACGGGCGGGGCTCCGTCCCGGCCACGCGCGAGGGCGACACCCGGCACTTCTACCTGTCGCGGCTCCAGAGCGTCGTGGGCGGCCGGGTGGTCCCGCCCGCGATCGGGACGGCGCCGCCGAAGGGCGTGCAGGAGACGCTGCACCGCATCGGGGACGCCCGCCCGAAGATCTCGGTGTCGCTGATGCTGGACGTGTCCGGGTCGATGGGCGGGCCGGTGCCGGGACGCGAGGGCTCCCGCCTCGACCGGGGCACCTCGTTCCTGCGGAGCCTGGTGTCGCAGCTGCACGGCAGCGACGGCGTCGGCCTCCAGGTGGCGTCGAGGCTCGCGCCGCCTGGCAACCCCGGGTCGTTCGGGAACGTCCCGCCGGACTCGGCGTCCGCCGAGCACAAGAACGCGATCACGAGCCGGTTGCAGGCGATCGCGGCGGACGGGCCCGACCTCCCGCTCGGCGAGGCGATCGGCGCGGCGGACCCCGGACCGGGGCGCGCCAACCTCGTCCTCGTGACCGACGGGCAGGGGCCGACGACGAACCGCCGGATCGGCGCGCGGGCGGCGCGGCTGTCCGGCGAGTTCCGCGACCGGCATCCGGACCTGCGCGTCACCATCGTGCTGACCGGCCCGGCCAGATGCGATTCCGCGCCCGTCCGGCAGATCGTGGCGGCGCTCCGCGGGGGCGCCGGCGCGGGGTGCGAGGAGTTGGACGGGGCGTCCGAGGTGGAGCAGGCGGCCGGGCTCCTGTCCGGCCTGAGATGAAACGGCCCGAGATGAACAGGGAGTCCCGATGAGATTCCTGCCGGACGGCAGGGCGGCCTGGATCGGTGCCGTCGCGGGCATGGCGCTGGCGCTGGCGGCGGGCCTGACCGTGCTCCTGTGGCCGGAGGAGTCGTATCCGGCGATGAAGGCCGACTGCCGGCGCGAGGAGCTGCTCGTCGCGGGCGGGACCGACGTCAGCCTGCGCAACCAGCGCCGCGCGCTGATCCACCAGTGGAACGAGGAACGCGACCCGGACGGCGCCCGCCATCCGCACGCCACACTCGTGGAGGTGTCGGAGTCGACCGACCTGCAGCACAGCCAGCTCAAGGCCGTCCAGGAGTCGGGGAGCTGCGCCTACGACGTCCTGATCATGGACAACACGTGGACGGCGGAGTTCGCCGACGCCGGCTACCTGCGGACGCTCGACGACATCGCGGACCCCGGCGACTTCTTCCCCGCCGCGCTCCGCACCGGCACCTGGAAGGGAGAGCAGTACGCGGTGCCGTTCAACGTGGACGTCGGGCTCCTCTACTACCGGGAGGGCGTGTTCCCCCCGGTGACGTGGCGGGACCTGCTCGCCTCCGGCGCGGCGATGCAGTTCGCCGACTACGAGGGATGGACCGTGAACGCGCTGGAGGCGGTGTGGAACGGCGGGGCCCCGGGGGTGCTCACCGGCGAGGGCCGTCCGAGCGTGAAGAGGCTGGAGGACGAGGTGTATCCGGCGCTCGTCCGGATGGCCGCGCTCACCCGCGAGAACCCGTCGCGGCAGTTCGAGGAGCTGGAGAGCATCGCGGCGTTCGCCAGGGGGACGGGGCGGATGCGCAACTGGCCGTACGCGTTCTCGGCGCTGGCGGCCGAGCCGCGCATGCGGACCGGCGAGAGCCTGCATTTCGCGGTGACGACGCTGCCGGGACGCACCGTCCTCGGCGGGCAGAACCTCGGCGTGTCCGAGCACTCCCCCAACCCCGCCGCCGCGGCCGACCTCGTGGAGTTCCTGAGCGGGACGCGCGGCCAGGAGCGGCTGTTCTCGTGCGGCGGGTTCGCGCCGGGGCGCTACTCGGCGCTGGGGCTGACCCCGCAGCGCCGGTCGCGGTTCGACGTGCGGGTGCGGACGTGCTCGTCGATCACCGGGGAGCAGCTCGGCCCCGGCGAGGTCGAGGTCGGCGCGGCGCCGCTGACGCAGCTCGGCCGTGCCGTCGTGGACGCGCTGGCCCAGGCGCAGTCGCGTCCGGTGACGCCGCACTACAGCACGTTCACCGGCACGTTCCGCGACTGCCTCCAGAAGATCTTCGACCAGGCGGGGACGGACGCCGCCACGTTCGCCCGCGCCGTGGACCGCTCGCTGGACGGCCAAACGGCGTCGTGCAGGCGCGGGGGCGCGCGCTAGCGCGGAGGTCCGCGCTAGCGCGCGTTGTCGAGGGCGGAGCGGGCCATGGCGTGCAGGAGGGCGCACATGGTGGCGCGGTCGAGCCCGGTGGCGCTGCGCGGGGTGGAGTTGAGCAGGCCGAAGGCGGCGTGGACGGCGGCGCGGTTCCGGTCGTCCGGCAGCGCGGGGTTCAGGCGGCGCAGGACGGCGACCCATTCCTCCACGTAGGCGCGCTGCAACCGGCGGACGCGGTGCCGCTGCGGTTCGGGCACGTTGTCCAGCTCCCGCTCGTGCACGGTGATCAGCGCGGGGTTGTCCAGGGCGAACGCGATGTGCCAGCGCAGCAGCGCGTCCAGGGCCCGGCCGGGGTCGGGGTCGGCGGCGCGCCGGACGCCCTCGGCGAGCAGCCGCTCGCTGATGTCGAGGAGCATCTCGGCGAGCACGGCCTCCTTGCCGCGGAAGTGCCGGTAGAGGGCGGGCCCGGTGAGGCCGACGGCCCGGCCGAGGTCGCCGATCGACGCCCCGTGGTAGCCGCGGCGCGCGAACAGCTCGGCCGCGGCGGCGAGGATCTCGGCCCGCCGCGGGTTCGGCGGCGGACCGCCGCCCGGCAGGGCCGCTGGGGACGTCATGACCGCCAGTCTAGGCTAGAGTTGTTAACGCCCATTAACATCGGCATTGTTAACGCTCGTTAATCGGGAGGGGACGGTCATGGGCGGACCGGGGATCGGTTCCCGCGCGGACGTCTCGGACGAGACGTTCAAGGCGAACGCCGCACACAACGAGGCGCTCGTCGCGGAGCTGCGCGACCGCGTCGACCGGGCCGGGCGCGGCGGCCCCGGGCGGGCCC
>JBOHBY010000078.1:0-5876 GCA_050698635.1 Spirillospora sp. | reverse complement strand
GCGGTCGGCCTTGTCGCTGGGCAGCATCGGGATGGCGTCGAGTTCCTCGAAGTACGCCGGCACCATGTAGCCCGGCAGGTGCTCCCGGGCACGGGCGCGAAGACGGTCACGGTCCAGTGGCGCGTCGCGGCTCCGCCGGGTGAAGTAGGCGACGAGCTCGACCACGCCAGGCTCGGGCTCGTGCGTGCCGACCACCACCTGCGCGACCTCGGGCGCCTGCGACAGCACCGACTCGATCTCCGTCAGCTCGATCCGGTAACCCTTGATCTTGACCTGGGTGTCGATGCGCCCGTGGTACTCGATCTCGCCCTCGCCGTTGATCCGGCCGAGGTCGCCGGTCCGGTAGATCCGGCCGGACGGGTTGTTCTCGATGCCGATGAAGTCCCGGACGAACCTGCTCGCGGTCAGGTCGTCGCGGTTCACGTAGCCCTCCGCCAGCCCGACGCCCGCGATGCCGATCTCGCCGGGCTCGCCCGGCGGCAGGGCCCTGTCCTCGTCCGGGTCGAGGATGACGACGGAGTAGGTGGGCAGCGGGACGCCGATCGTCACCGCGCGGCCCGGGTGCAGGGGCGTCCACGTCGCGGTGACCGTCGCCTCGGTCGGCCCGTACACGTTGAGGAACCTGCGTCCCGGACGGTGCCAGCGCGCGACGAGGTCCTGCGGGCACGCCTCGCCCGACACCAGCAGGAAGCGGAGCTGCGGAAGGTCCTCGCCGAGGGTGGCCAGGAGCGTCGGGACGCAGCACAGTGCGGTGACGTGCCGCGCCTTCATGAAGTCCAGCAGGTCGTCGCCGACCAGCACCGAGCCGCTCGGTTTCGGGACGAGCGTCGCGCCCGACACCAGCGGCACCCAGATCTCCTCGACGGAGAAGTCGAACGCGATCGTCATGCCCTGGTACATGCGGTCCGCCGGGCCGATCCCGTAGACCTCGGCTGCGACGCGGACGAAGTTGCAGATGGCGGCGTGCCCGATCGCGACGCCCTTGGGCCGCCCCGTCGAACCGGACGTGTAGACGATGTAGCACAGGTCGTCGGGCGGGGTGCCCTTCTCGGCGGCGGTGAGGCGGTCGCCGGGCAGCGCGCTCAGGGGCGCCGCCGCCTCGTCCACGCAGCGCACCGCCGCGTCCGCCTGCCGCAGGTGCTCGCGCAGGTGCGACAGGGTCAGGACGGTCCGCGCCCCCGCGTCCTGCACGATGTAGGACAGCCGGTCCGGTGGGTACCCGGCGTCGAGCGGCACGTACACGGCGTTGATCTTCAGGACGGCCAGCGTCGCGGTGTAGGAGTGGACGGCGTCGTCGAACAGCAGCGCGATCCGGTCTCCGGGACGGGCGCCCTCCGCGAGCAGGTGGCGGGCCAGGCGGTTGGCGCGCTCGTCCAGCTCGCCGAAGGTGAGGACGAGGTCGCCGGTGTCGACGGCCGGATGGCCGGCGCGGCCCGCGTCCCGCAGCCCGTCGCAACGCTGCTCGAACAGATGCTCAAGGCGTTCTCCCGGCCGCCAGCGGATCTCTCGCACATGTCCCGCGGGCACCAGCACGTGCTCGGCGGTGACATGTCGTGCCATCTCTCCGGAAACGGCGAGCATGCTGCCGCCGGCTTCAGTGGTCATCTTCACTCCGCCCAGGCAGATTAATTTCCTCGAATCGCATCCGCGGCCGAGTCAGGGCCCGCAAGATGAGATGTCAGGCCGAAAGATGATCTAACCCAACCATTGGATTTCCAAAGGCCGGTGACCAGGAGCGGTCATGGAACGGCCTGGCACGCTGTCACATTGACAGGGCACTGACAATGCTTTAAATGATCCATTGACGGCGCCGTTCCGGCCTGTCATGGACGGGCTTTGAAACGTTCCATTTCATCGCGTTCATTCACATTCAAACGGCGGCCGCGCCCTTTTCTATTAGCTGTCATGACCGCCGTGGGCGAGCGGCCCGGCCGATGACCACGGGAAAGCCGGGCCGGAAATCACAAAGCCGCCCGAAGTTCGTCACACATTGCTCTTTACGCCGCCAATGCCCGCGCATACCGTTCAGCGTCAACCTCCCCCGGTGCGCACGCGCCGGAGCACCCCCGCAGGAGGCAACGACGAATGCCCGAGAAAGCCCACCGGGCGGCGTGCTCGCCCGCCCCGGTGGCGGTACTGGCGTTCCCCCCGCTCCCGCTCCCCCCGGAACACAGATCCGATTGGTCAGGTAACCCCCATGCTGAAGAACAGACGTGTCCTCGGCTCCGCCGCGATCGGCGCCGGCCTCCTCGCCGCCCTGATGGGCCTCCCACCCGGCGCGGTCGCGCAGTCCGCACCGCCCCCCGCCGCCGTCTCCGTCCAGTCGCCCGACATCCCGGCGGCCAACTCGATGGCCCACGCCCAGCAGTTTCAGACCATCGCCAGTTCCAATGGCGGCAACCGCGCGCACGGCAGGCCCGGCTACCGCGCCTCCCTCGACTACGTGAAGTCGAAGCTGGACGCGGCCGGATTCCAGACCTCGGTGCAGTCGTTCTCCTACCAGGGCGCCACCGGCTACAACCTGATCGCCGACTGGCCACAGGGCGACGCCAACCAGGTCGTGTTCCTGGGCGCGCACCTCGACGGCGTGACCGCCGGGCCCGGCATCAACGACAACGGCTCCGGCTCAAGCGCCGTCCTGGAGACCGCCCTCGCCGTCGCCCGCGCCGACGCCAAGCCCACCAAGCGGCTCCGGTTCGGCTGGTGGGGCGCCGAGGAGCTCGGCCTGATCGGCTCGCGCTACTACGTGCAGAACCTGCCCGCCGCCGAGCGGTCGAAGATCAGCTCCTACCTCAACTTCGACATGGTCGGCGCGAAGAACACCACAACCTGGGGCGTCTACACCGACACCTCGAGCCTCGCCGCGGTCTTCACCGAGTACTTCCGCAGCAAGGGCCTGCCCACCCGGGGCTTCAACATCGGCGCACGGTCCGACCACGCCTCGTTCAAGAACGCCGGCATCCAGGTCAGCGGCATCGCCAGCGGCGACGACCCCTGCTACCACTCCCGCTGCGACGACATCAACAACATCTCGTCGCCGGTGATGGGCCACGCGACCAACGCCGCCGCCTACGCGGCCTGGAAGCTCGCGGGCATTCCCGAGGGCGCCGTGATTCCGGCCGCGCCGTACCGGCCGGCCGCGTGAGGAGCACCCCATGAACCCACGCAACCTCAAGGCGCTGCTCGTCGCGGTCTGCATGGTCGCGGCGACGCTGTCCGTCGTCGGGACCACCGCGTCCGCCTCCCCGTCCGGGGTGGCGGCAGCGCCCGCCGAATCGGCCAAGCGGTACCTCGTCACCGGCGCGGACACCTCCGCGGAGCGGACGCGCGTCGCCCGCACCGGCGCCGCGATCGACATCGTCCGCCCGGACGACGCGCTGGAGATCAGCGCGATCCCGTCGGAGATCGCCGCCATCAAGCGGCTCGGCTTCGACGTCACCCCGCTGGGCGCCTTCCCCCGGCAGGCCGCGACGGCGCAGTCGTACCACACCCACGCGGAGACGATGGCCGAGCTCGACCAGGTCGTCGCCAACTACCCGCAGATCGCCAAGAAGTTCAGCATCGGCCGCTCCTACGAGGGCCGCGAGATCGTCGGCGTCAAGATCAGCGACAACGTCGCGGCGGACGAGGACGAGCCCGAGGTCTTCTACCAGGCCAACATCCACGCCCGCGAGCGCATCACCAACGAGCAGGCGCTCTACTTCATCGGGATCCTCACCAAGGAGTACAACTCCACGGCGCGGATCACGAAGGTGGTCAACGAGCGGGAGTTCTGGATCATCCCGATCTTCAACCCCGACGGCCAGATCTACGACATGACCAGCGACACCCAGCCGGGCCGCATGTGGCGCAAGAACCGGCAGGGCGTCGACCTCAACCGCAACTACGACTACAAGTGGGGGTGCTGCGGCGGGTCGTCCAGCAACCCGTCGAGCGAGACCTACCGCGGTCCGTCACCGGCCTCCGCGCCCGAGATCCGGGCCGTGCAGAGCTTCATCGAGAGCCGGGTCGTCGGCGGCAAGCAGCAGATCAAGATGTTCCTCGACATCCACTCCGTCGCGAACCTGGTGCTGTGGCCGTTCGGCTACACCACGGCCAACACCGTCCCCGGCGCCATGTCGGCCGACGAGGAGGCCGCGCACCGCACGATCGGCGTGGAGGTCGCCCGGTTCAACCGCTACACGCCCGAACAGTCCAGCGACCTCTACATCACCGACGGCAGCTCCGACGACTGGACGTGGGGAGACCAGCGCATCTTCTCCTACACGTTCGAGCTCGGCGGCGGCAGCTTCTACCCCGCGCCCTCGCAGATCGAGTCGCTCACGCAGATCAACCGTGAGCCGCTGCTGATCCTGGCCGAGTACGCGGACTGCCCGTACCGCGCCATCAACAAGCAGGACCAGTACTGCGCCCCGGCCTGATCGCCAGGCGCGGCTGACCTCTGCCACCGCCCGGGTTTCTCGGACGCCCCGTCCGAGAAACCCGGGTCAGGCATGACCGCCGACAGCGCGCCGGGCAATGGTCACGGACATGTCGAGGCGGAGCGCTCTCTCGCCGACGACCTCGAATCCGGATTCGGCGAGGAGAAGGCGGTATTCCTCGCGGGTGCGTTCCCGCGCTCCGGCAAGGCTCACCAGCATGTTCAGGTCCCACAGGCCGGCGACCGAAGGGTCCGCCGGGTCGTCGGGAAGGAGCCGCTCGATGATGAGCAATGTGCTCTCGGCGGCGGCGGCGTCGCGGATGGCGCGCAGGATCGAAACGCACTTCCGGTCGTCCCAGTCGTGCAGGATGCGGGAGAGGACGTAAACGTCGGCATTCGCGGGCAGGGCGTTCCTGTCGGTGAAGGAGCCGGGGTGGAATGTGCAGCGGTCGAGGTGGCCGTGGGCGTCGAGGTTGTCGCGTGCCGCGTCGGTGATTTCCGGACGGTCCAGGAGCGCGCCTCTCAGGTCCGGGTAGGCGTCGCACAGATGCGCGAGCAGTTCGCCGTTTCCGCCGCCGATATCGGCCACGGTGCGGGCGGCGGAGAAGTCGAAGGCCGTGGCGACCTCTGAGAAGAACGCGGTTCCCTCGGCCATGGCGAGGGTGAACACGCGCCTTTCCCGCGGGTGGTCGGCAAGGTATTCGAAGGTCGGTTTCCCGAAGACGGCGGTGAAGGGATGCACGTCGTCCTTGATGCCGTCCGCGAGCGCGCCGAAGGACTGGTAGACCAGGCCCCCGTACAGCTGGGCGAGATGGCGCAGGGAGGTCGGGGCGTCGCGGGTCAGGCGGCGGCCCATGCCGGTCAGCGCGAAGGCGTCCCCGGACGGGGCGAGCGCACCGATCCAGGGATGGCACAGCGCGCGCAGCAGCCGGTGCAGGCGGCCCGCGTCCACGCCGGTGCGGTCGGCCAGTTCCCGGCAGGTCAGGGGGCGTTCGGCGAGGTGGTCGGGGATGTCGAGGTCGACCATGACGCGCAGCGCCTGGACGCCCCAGGCACCGGTGAGCCGGCGCAGCAACCGGCGGTCCGTCTCCTCGCCGAAATGATCGTCGGGTGCGGTCTCCATGCGCTACCCCATATTCAACTACGCCCTTTGCTCACCTTGACTGGACGATAGCAGCTGGGCGCAGCAGAAAGGGGGACGGCCATGCGGCCGTCCCCCTTTTGATTTCCGTCTATCGCTGACCTGTCAGGCCGCCGAGGATCGGGCCCGTGACGCCTCCGATGATGTCGCCGACCGGGTCGAGCGGGCCGCCCGAGTCGTCATCGTCGTCGCTTGGTGGCTGCTCCTGCTGGGGCGGCGTGGGGCTCTTCTGCGACGGCGGCGGGCTGCTACTGCTGGGCGGCGCGGACGGCGGGTTGCCCGCCGGCGGCGTCGTCGGGTCGGACGCGCCACCGC
>JBOHBY010000077.1:0-1848 GCA_050698635.1 Spirillospora sp. | reverse complement strand
GCGGTGCCGAAGAAGGCGTCCATGATGTCGCTGAACGGGAACCCGGCGCCGCCGAAGCCGCCGGCGCCCGCCGCGCCGGACGGGGCGAACGGGTCGGCGCCCATGTCGTACATCTCGCGCTTCTTCGGGTCGGAGAGCACCTCGTACGCCTGGGTGATCTCCTTGAACCTGTCCTGGGTCTCCGGGTCCGGGTTGACGTCCGGGTGGAGTTCGCGCGCGAGCCGGCGATAGGCCTTCTTCACCTCGTCGGCGCTGGCGTCCCGCCGGACGCCCAGGGTCGCGTAATAGTCGTTGGCCACTTACGACCCCGCCAGGATCTGTCCCACGTAGCGTGCCACTGCCCGTACCGCTCCCATCGTGCTGGGGTAGTCCATGCGTGTAGGCCCGAGCACTCCCAGCCGGGCCAGCGTGAGGTCGCCCACGCCGTAGTCGGCGGCGACGACCGAGGTGGATCGGAGCCCCAGATCGGGGTTCTCGGTGCCGATCCGCACCGTAACCTTAGAGGAATCGCCGGTCTCGCCGAGCAGCCGCATCAGCACCACCTGCTCTTCGAGCGCCACGAGAACCTCCCTCAGGCTCTGCGAGAAGTCCACGGCGGCGAGGTTGGCCGCACCGGCGAAAACGATCTTCTCCTCGTGCTTCTCGACGAGCGTCTCCAGCAGCACCGACAGCACCGCCGCCGCGAGCGGCCGCTCGTCCGCGCCGACCCGGTCGGGCAGGTCGGCCACCGCGGTCGGCACGTCGCCGAGGCCCAGCCCGTCGAGGCACGTGTTGAGCAACGCCCGCAGGTGCCCGATCGATTCCTCCGACACGGTGCCGCCGGACTCGATGACCCGCTGCTCCACCCGCCCCGTGTTGGTGATCAGGACGAGCAGCAGCCGGTTCTCGGCGACCGGGACCAGCTCCACGTGCCGCACCGACGACCGGGTCAGCGACGGGTACTGTACGACGGCGACCTGCCGGGTGAGCTGCGCGAGCAGCCGCACCGTCCGTCCGACGACGTCGTCGAGGTCGTAGGCGCCGGACAGGAACGTCTCGATCGCGCGGCGCTCGGCGACCGACAGCGGCTTGATCGTCGACAGCCGGTCGACGAACAGGCGGTAGCCCTTGTCGGTGGGGACGCGCCCGGCGCTGGTGTGCGGCTGGGTGATGTACCCCTGCTCCTCCAGCACCGCCATGTCGTTGCGGATCGTGGCCGGGGACACGCCGAGGTTGTGCCGGTCCGCCAGCGCCTTGGAGCCCACCGGCTCGTTGGTGGAGACGAAGTCCTCCACGATGGCGCGCAGGACCGCGAGCTTCCGGTCGTCCAGCACCTGGTCACCTCCTTCGTCCCGCCGGGCCCGTGCCACCGGCGCCCCGCGCCGCTGGCACTCCTTACTCCCGAGTGCCAAGTGTACGGCCCGGAGACCACACTCTGGAGTCCCCGCGTGCGCTTCACCGCACGGCTGCGCGATCCTATCCGTTCCGGACACAGCCTCCCATTCCCGTAGGACGCTTCCGCCCCGCGAACGGAGGACCCGGCGGCCGCGATCGCGCCACGCCGAGGGACAGGGCACGACACCGGACGAACGCCCCAGCGGGTTAATGTGCGGACCTGTGCGGAGTAAGAACTACGGAAACGACGTGCTGGCCGGCGACTGGCGGCGGCCCCGCAAAGGCCAGATCCCGGAGGTCCCGGCCGAACCGGGCCTGGTCGCCGAAGACCCGGGCAGCGGCTTCTGCGGCGCCGTCGTCGGCTGCGACAAGTTCGGCGTCACGCTGGAGGACCGGTTCGGCAAGCGGCGCGTGTTCCCGCTGACCAAGTCCGGATTCCTCATCGACGGCAAGCCCGTCACGCTCGTCCGGCCC
>JBOHBY010000076.1:0-10905 GCA_050698635.1 Spirillospora sp. | reverse complement strand
GTCGCGGATGGTGTCGATCAGACCCAGCTCGAAACACGACAACAACGTCATGAACCGCGTCGGGCCCACCATGTACTCACGAAACCGCGCGAGCGTCGCATCAGCAGTCATCACACAGGCCCTTTCGAGTTCGGTCTTCTCGATCACGGCGGCGTCGGCCGGTCGCCGGGGTCAAGCCCGGTTCTCCAGCCGTTCCTTGAGGCGGTGGGACAGCGCGATCCGCTGCACCTTGAGCGTGGCGGTCCGCGGCAGTTCGGCCCGCGGGATCTGGATCGGGTCGGCGAGCTGGGGGAAGTCGGTGACGGCGGCGCGCCAGCGGTCGCGGTCCAGCGGCTGGTCGTCGGTGGTGCAGAGCACCGGGATCGGTTCGGACTCCGGGCCCTGGACGACGACGAGTTCGCTCAGCTCGTCCAGCTTGCCCAGCAGGAGGTCCTCGACCTCCAGGGAACTGCGCACCCCGACGATCATGTCGACCTCGCGGTCCAGCATGTGCAGGCAGCCGAACCTTGTGCGGAAGCCGACGTCGCCGGTCCGCCACCAGTCGCCGAAGCGGTTGTCGTCGTAGCGGTCGTGCTCGGCGAAGTAGGTCTTCGCCAGTCCGGGCCACGCGACCTCGATGAAGCCGGGGTTCCGTTCGGACACCGGGTTGCCGTCCCGGCTGACCAGGCGGACCTTCGCACCGCCGAACGGCATCGCCCAGCCGACGCAGCGTCCGTTCGCCTTGTGGGCCGAGCCGCGGAAGTAGGCGCGGCCGACCGCGGGGCCGACCTCGCTCTGCCCGTAGATCTGGAAGAACAGCGCGCCCCGCCGTCCGGACGACTTCAGGAGCCGGCTGATCGTCCTCGGGTGGATGGCGTCGAAGGTGCAGCTGAAGTACTTGACCGACGCGAACGGCTCGCGCGGGTCGTCGGCCAGCCCCTCCCATTCCATGAGCGAGTTCGGCAGCGCCTCGATGAAACCCGGCCGGTGTTCGAGGAACAGGCCGGCGACGGTCTCGGGGGCGGACTCGTTCATGAGCAGCACCGGCAGTTCCTGAAGGAGCGCCAACGCCATCGCCGCGACCATCCGGGAGTGGACGAACGAGATGTGGATCGCGACGGTCTCCTTCCTGCGCATCATGGAGAGCAGCCGCCACTGCGGGATGAGGCGCACGGCCTGGGTGCGGGCCGTGTGCACGACGAGTTTGGGCACGCCGGTCGTGCCGGACGTGTGGGTGATCACCGCTGCCTCGTCGATGGGCCTGAGCACCGGTTCGACCCGCGGGGACCCGGCGAGCCCGGCGAGCGGCTCCGTCCCCAGACGGTCCCCGGCGACGATGATCACCCGTTCGGTGATGTCCGCGAGGGGCAGTTCGGCCAGCGCGTCGAACTTGCGCTCGTCGGTGAGCAGGCTCGGCCTGGCCACCCGCTTGATCAGGGTGCCGACGGTCGCGGCGTCCAGGCCGGGCGACAGCATGACGGGCACCGCCCCGATCCGGGACGTCGCGGCGGCGAGCACCCAGACGTCGGCGTTGGCGGTCTTGTGGAGGACGACGTGCTCACCGGGCCGCACCCCGGCCGCCCACAGGCGCGCGGCCAGGTCGTCGACATGGTCGGCGAGCTTGGACACCGTCATCCGCCGGCCCGCCTCGGGGAGGGCGTCCAGGTCGTGGTCCAGGGTGACCGGCGTCGTGGGGTTGACGGCCGCGGCGATCTCCGGCAGGAGGCCTAGGTGGAGACCGCGTTTCTGCAGCGACTTGTAGGCGATGGAACCCTTCATCGGGGGGTGACTCCCTTACGGTGCTCGATTGCGGCGTCCGATAGAGAAGTGGAGCCGGGGGGGCGCGGGGTGCGGGAGGTCAGGTGTCGCGGCTGGCCTTGAGGGCGGCTGCGACGTCGACGGCCCGGCGGGCCTGATAGCTGGCCGCCCTCAGGGGCACGTCACCGGGCGGGCCGTCGGAGGCCCAGTGGGACGCGCCGTAGGGATTGCCGAGCTCGACCTGGACGGGGTCGGTGTAGCCGGGGGGCACGATGATGCCACCCCAGTGGTAGAACACGTTCGCCAACGCCAGGATCGTGGACTCCTGCCCGCCGTGGGCGGTGCCGGTCGCGGTGAACGCCGAGTACACCTTTCCCGCCAGCTTGCCGCCCTCCCGCCAGAGCCGGCCGGTGGTGTCGATGAAGCCCTTGAGCTGCATGGACGGGTTGCCGAACCGGGTGGGGGTGCCGAAGAGGACTGCGTCGGCCCACTCCAGGTCGTGCAGGGCCGCCTCGGCGACGTCGGCGGTGTCCTCGATGTGCTTGGCCCACTCCGGGTTGGAGTTGACCGCCTCCGGCGGGGCCAGTTCGGGGACCTTGCGCAGGCGGACGAGCGCGCCGGCCTTCTCCGCGCCTTCGGCGGCGGCTGCCGCCAGGGCGTGGACGTTGCCGGTGGAGCTGTAGTAGATGATCGCGGCGTTCACAGGTTCCATGGTCGAGTTTCCTTCGTTCCTGCGTTTCTGCGTGTCGGCGCCTGTGAGTAGCGCCGACGCGCGGTGGCTGCGCCGGCGGCGGGGGTTCGCACGCGGCGTCTGGTGCGGTGGGTCAGGGGGCTTCGGGTGCGGCGGCCTGCGGGAGGCGGTCGGCGGCTTCGGTGGCGACCGCGAGCACGCCGCCCAGCCAGGGGGTGTAGCGGTCGGGGTGAGCGGCCAGGTCGGCGCGGAGCCGGTCGGGTGCCAGCCAGCGGACGTCGGCCACCTCCGCGGGATCCGGACGGAGTGGAGCGTCCACCTGGACCCGGCCGACGAGGACGTGGTCGTACTCGTGCTCGACCTTGCCGGTCCTCGGGTCTTCGGCCCGGTACACATACACCCCGGCCTGGTTCAGCGTCACCCCCCGGATGCCGATCTCCTCGATCAGCCGCAGGGCGGCGGCGTCGAGCATCGTCCGGCCAGGGCCCGGGTGGCCGCAGCAGGCGTTGGCCCAGCGCAGCGCGAACCTGGTCTTCACGGCGGCGCGCTGCTGGATGAGGACGCGGCCCAGATCGTCCAGCAGGACGACCGAGTACGCGCGGTGCAGCCGGCCGGGTGCGGTGTGCGCCTCGGCCACCGTGCAGGAGCCGGTGGCGGCACCGCCCGCGTCGACGAGTTCCACGAGTTGCGATTCGCGGGTCAGCATGGTCACGCGCCCGGACGCGCGTGGGTCCGCAGCGCGGTCCGTAGGACGTCCACGACCCGCTCGACCTGGTCCGGGGTGAGTTCGGCGTGCATCGGGATGGCGAGGCTGCGCTGGAAGAGGTCCGCCGAGACCGGGCATTTCTGGTCTGTTTCGTAGACGGGCTGGAGGTGGCTGGCCCAGGTGCCGTGGCCGCAGCCGATGCGCTGGGCGCGCAGGTCGGCGGCGACGCCCGCCCTGTCGACGCCCGGTTCGAGCGTCAGCAGGTAGGACTGCCAGGCGTGGGTGCGGTCCTCCGGGACGTGCGGCAGCGTGACGAGCTCCTCGTCCTTGAGCAGTTCGGCGTAGCGGGCCGCGACCGTGCGCCGCCGGTCGAGGAGTTCCTCGATCCGGCCGAGCTGGACCTGGAGGATCGCGGCCGCGATGTCGGACAGCTTGTAGTTGAAGCCGGTCTCGGTGAACTCCGGGATCGGCAGGCCGATGACGCGGGCCTGCTCGGCGATGCCGACGATGCCGAACGACGACCGCAGCCGCACGTTCGCGGCCATGGCCTCGTCGCCCGTGAGCAGGGCGCCGCCCTCGCCGCTGGTGATGCCCTTGCGCCCGTGGAAGGACAGGCATGCGACCGGTGCCAGCGCGCCCGCCGGGCTTCCCCGGTAGGTCGCGCCGACGGCGCAGGCGGCGTCCTCGATGAGGAACAGCCCGTGCCGGTCGGTGATCTCTCTCAGCTCGGCGTAGTCGGCGGGCAGGCCGACGGTGTCCACCGCGATCACGCCGACCGTCCGGGGGCCGATCAGGTCGGCGACCGCCTGCGGGTCGATCGTGCCGGTGTCGGCGCGGACGTCGGCGAAGATCGGGGTCGCGTCGACGTAGCGGACCGCGTGGGCGGGGGCGGGGAACGTGAAGTCGGCGACGATCACCTCGTCGCCAGGCCCGGTGCCGAGCGCGAGCAGGGCCAGGTGCAGCGCGGCGGCGCAGCTGCTCAGCGCGACCGCGGCGCCGACCCCGAAACGCTCGGCCAGCTCCCGCTCCAGGGCCTTGCCCCGCGGGCCCTGACCGGCGGGCCATTCGGACGCGAACACCTCTTCGACCGCGGCCAGTTCCCGCTTGCCCAGGCTCGCGTGCACCAGTGGAATCGGATCCATCGAGGTCACCTCCCGCTCCGTTTCAGGCTCGGTCGCCGGCAGGGGAAGGGGCGAGGACGGCGGGCGGCTCGTAGCGCAGCGGCGTGATCTGGCTGACGTCGTAGCGCTCGCGCATCCGCTCGACGGCGCCGGAGTCGACGGAGCCGCCGGCCGAGAAGATCTCCACGATCTCCTCGAAGTAGCGTTCGTGATCCGGTGACGGGTAGCACTGGAACAGCATGCGCGCCGGTTCGCCGGTGGCGTTCCTGAACGCGTGCGGGACTCCCGAGGGGACGAACATGCAGCTGCCCGGGCCCGCGCGGACGACCCGGTCCCCCTCGGCGGACTCCCAGTCCCGCCAGTCCTCCCCCGCCCGTGTGACCGGTTCGAACGCCAGCAGGTCGAGCTCTCCTTCGAGGACGTAGAACAGCTCCTGCGAGCGCTGGTGGACGTGCGCGCCGACGTCGAAACCGGGCGGGACCACCACCTCGAAGCACGACACGGCGGAGCCGTCCGCGCCCGTGACCTTGAAGGTGATTTCCTGCGCCTTCGTCATCAGCTTCCGTCCCTGACCGGTCGGGACAATGAGACCACTCATGCGACTCGCTTCCTGGTCGTCGGTGCGAATTCCCGCGCAAGACAAAGGTGATCGCGTGCGTTCTGTGGCAACGCGTCTACGGGCGGCTGTCCGGTTTCCTCAGGTCGGACACCCGGCCGTCCAGGTGAGAATGGTGTGGGGCCGGTGGTGTACACGGCGGATCCGGATGCGGAATTGTCGAGAGTCGATCACGACACGGCACCGCTGTGGATCATGGATGCTGCGAGATCATGGCGCCCGGTAATGCGGTCGAAGAATGACCTTTAAGTGGGCGGAATCTAGGCGAGCGAGTCTAGATATAGGTTCTTCGCCGCCCGGTTGTCAACCCTCGGCCGGCGCCGTCCGTCGCGCCGATCACCGGGCTTGCCGGGCCGTCCCGCGCCCAGGTGAGGACGGCCCGGACCATTGATGTCATCCGGACCGGAGCGCGACGATCATGACCGATTCCCAGGCCGGGCCGAGCCCTTCGAGAGGGCCGTGCCGGGCCTTGGACGGCGGCCGGATCCGGTCGCTCGGGGCTCTTGCCCTGGGGCCGTCGATGCTGTCGCCTGCCGCGCCGAAGGTGCCGTGCGGCGGGGTTCCCGAAGCTCAGCGGAGGTCCGGCCAAAGCCCCGCGGAGAGCGGGTGCAGAGGGGCGCAGGGCGGGCGGAGGGCGGGGCGGAGGGGGCGTGGAGCGCCCGTGGAAGGTGTGCCCGGCAGCGTGTGGAGGCGGGCGGGGCGCGGCCGGGACGTCACGGGTTCGAGGCGGCACGGAGCGTAACGGGCACGGTACAAAACGATCAAGACATTGACTGATCGACAAACCCGATTCACGCTGGTCACAACTGATCGATCGGTGTCCCGTCCCCACTCATTCCTCAGGAGACCGGATGCTGTCGCGGGCCACATCCCGCGCGGCGGCCGCCCTGGTAGCCCTCGTCATGGTCGTCGGCGTGAATCTGCACGCCGACGCCTTCGGCACGGGCACCTCGGTGCGACGCAACGCGCAGGCCAAGCACATTCCAGCGCCCCAGAACTATTTCGGGTTCGCCATGGGCACGACCGGCAGGCTCGCCGGATTCGACAAGATCAAACAGTATTTCCGCCTCGTCGCCGACAAGTCCGACCGGGTGAACTACGAGGTCGCCGACAAGACGACGATGGGCAACGACTATCCGGTCCTTTTCGTGAGCTCGCCGCGGAACCTGCGCAATCTCAAGCAGATCGTCCGGGACAACCAGCGGCTCGCCGACCCGCGCGGGATCTCCGAGAAGGAGGCCCGCCGGCTGTCGGAGCGGAGCAAGCCGGTCTACCTCCTCGAAGGCAGCCTGCATTCCACCGAGGTCGGTAACACGCAGGCGCTGGTGGACATCGTCCACCGGTTCGCGACCGAGGACTCCGACTACACCGAAACCGTGCTCGACAACGCGGTGCTGATGGTGATCCCGTCCGGTAACCCGGACGGCCAGCACCTCGTGGTCGACCATTTCAACAAGACGGCTGGAACCGCGTACAACCGGGTGTACCCGGACCTCTACCACCGGTATGTCGGGCACGACAACAACCGTGACTGGTTCATGTTCACGCAGCGCGAGACCCGTACGCGGGTCCGGCTTGAGCAGACGTACCGTCCGGTCGTCGGGCACTACATGCACCAGGCCGGCACCACCGGGCCGCGGCTGTGGACGCCGCCCTACGACGAGCCGCTCGGCGGCGGGGTCGACCCGATCACGCTCCAGTCGGCGACTACACAGGGTCAGCAGGCGGCGCGGGCGCTGACCGCCGAGGGCAAGAAGGGCGTCGGCACCGACGACGCGTACGGAATCTTCTGGAACGCCGACGTGATGGGCTTCTCGACGTTCCTCGGCACCTCGCTGTTCCTGACCGAGATCGCCGCCGCGAAGGACCTCGCGTACCCGTACACGTCGACGGACGGCAAGCCGCTCGGCCCGCAGAACCGGACGATGCGGATGCTCCAGCCGTACGACAAGAACACCTGGACGCTGGAGCAGATCGTCGCGTACGGCAAGACCGCCGCGTACGCGGGCATAGAGAACGTCGCCAAGAGCCCCGAGTCGTGGCTGTACAACAACCTCTACCAGACGGCGCGTAACGGGGTTGCGCTACCGGACGTCGAGCCTGGCACGCCGTACGCGTACGTGGTCCCGGCCGGGCAGCGCGACCCGTTCGCGGTCCTGGAGATGATGCGGCTGTTCGAGTTCGGACGCGTCGAGATCGAGCAGGCGCGGGCGCCGTTCACGGCGGGCGGCAAGACCTACGCGGCGGGCTCTTACGTGCTGCGCACCCGGCAGCCGCTCGGCCGCTGGATCAACCAGCTCCTGGAGATCGACAAGTATCCGGACGCGGCGCGCAAGTGCGGCGACTGCCCGCTGATCATGCCGTACAGCGAGACCACCGACAATGTCGCGCTGCTGCTCGGCGTGGACGTCGACCCGGTCAAGGACGCGTTCAACGCGCCGTTGCAGCGCGTCCAGCGGGTCCTGCCGCAGCCGGTGCGGATGCCGTCGACGCCGCGCGGCGCGTACCTGGTGCCGCCGGAGTCGTACGGCGTCGCGCACGTCCTCTCGCGGTTGCAGAAGGCGGGCGTGCCGACGTTCCGGTCCGCGGAGGAGTTCAAGTCCGCGGGGCGGGAGTTCGCGCCGGGCACGGTCGTGGTCCCGCCGACGGCGGCGTCCCGGCAGGTGCTTCAGGGCGTGTCGGCGGACTCCGGCCTCCAGGTGTACGGGACGGACGAGATGCCCAAGGTCGACGGGTTCACTCTCAAGCCCGGCACCAAGGTCGGGCTGGTCCGCGGGGCCAACAACATGCCCGGCGGCTGGATGACGTGGATGCTCGACCAGTACGGCATCGACTACCGGGTCGTCTCCGCCGACGACTACGGCGACCTCGCCGGGAAGTACGACACGATCGTGCTGGCCGACGGGGTCTCCAAGCGGACCATCGTCGAGGGGCTCGACCCGGCGAAGAACCCGCCCGAGTTCAGGTGGGCGCGCGGCGTCGGCGAGGACGGCTGGGCGAAGCTGGCCGACTACGTCTCCGGCGGCGGGAACCTGGTCGCGATCGGCAGCGCGTCGGAGACGGCGCGGCAACTGCTGAAACTGCCGATCGACAACGCCGCACCGACCGATCCGGCGAAGCTCAACGCGCCGGGCGCGCTGCTGCGCGCGACGTACGACCCCAAGGTCCCGGCCGCCTGGGGCATGCCGGAGTCCGCGCCGGTGTGGTTCAACCGGGACGCGGCGTACAAGCTCACCGGTGAGGGCCAGGTGGCGTCCAAGTATCCGGGCGACGGCGACCTGCTGGTCAGCGGGTACGCCCGCGGCACGGCGACGCTGAACGGGCTGGCCAACGTCGCGACGTTCGAGGTCGGCAAGGGCCACGCGACGGTCGCGGGCAGCGAGATCACCTTCCGGAGCTGGCCGCGGCAGACCTGGCCGATCGTCGTCAACTCCATCTATCAGGGACCGTCGAAGCCCGGCCGCTCCGGCGGCTGACACGAAGGACCGACACCGCGATCGCGGCCGGTGGGACGCGCCGACCCACCGGCCGCGATCACCTTTTCGGGCGGGCTGTACCTTCATGCGGGTGCGGTCTGTGTGGACGACGAGCCGGGCGACGATCCGCGGCTGCTGTGCATACTCCCCCGTATTCGGGCCGACGCCGTCGCGTGCGCCGTGGTCGGTGGGGTGCCGGTCGACGTGTCGGCGACCGGGGCGCATGTGACGGCGATCGCGACCGGGCGGCGCACCACAACTGCGCGGCGACGGCGGTGCGGGTGTGGGACGCCTCGTCTGGTGACCATGTTGGGACCGTCCGCGATGTCGGCGGGACGCAACTGGTCACCGCTGAAATCGGCGGACGCACTGTTGCGATCATCTGTAGCCGGAACGACTCCCCGAGGGTGATCGACCTGGAGTCCGGCGTCGTGTCCCCGGCCACCGGTGACGTGCGAGTACTCGGCTCGCCACCCGCGACGTCGAAGGCGCAGAAGATCGCTACCTGGCCGGACGGGAGCACCTTGGTCGCGCTGCTGTCCTGGGACGGCGGCGTACAGGTGTGGGACACCGCGTCAGCGCGGTCGAGCTGCCGGATAACCGCCCGTCGACGACCTCGGACATCGCGGGCGTGATCGCCGACGACGGCCGCCGGCTGGTGGCCCTCAGCGACCACGAGGCCGTCCACCTGGGGGACGTCGACGCCGACCGTCCAGCCGGACCGCCACTGGTCGGCCCGACCAGCAGGTGCGCGCTGACGGGCGGCGACCCGGGCATCGTGATCATCGCGTCCGCGATCGACGAGGCCATCGCGGTCTGGCGGGCCCGGGGTCTGAGGCGCCCGCGTCCGGGGCCGGTTCGCGCGGTCGCGACCCTGCGGGTCGGTGCGGACGTCGCCGTCCCGGCGGGTGGCGGCGACCTGCACGGGGTCACCGACGCCGCCCGCTGCGACCAGCACGCCCAGGGTCATCGGCAGGAACGCCAGGCCGGTCCAAGGGCCGAGTACGCCAGCACGACCTGCATGAAGAAGGTGAAGTACAGGAACGTCGACAGCGTGGCGAACATCGCGAGGCCGATGGCGGCCACAACGGCGATCGGCAAGTTGATGTAGAGGCACCAGCGCCAGTCGAGGTACTCGGTCAGGAACCCGCCGAGGAGCAGCCCGACCGCGCCGCCTCCTGCGGCGACGATGCCGAAGACGGCGAACGCCTGGCGCACTCGTCGGGCCGTTTGAAGGTCACCGCGACCAGGGACGGCACCGCCGACGCGCGCAGCGCCGCGAACATCCCTGGAGGATCCGGGCGCTGAGCAGCGTGGTGGAGTTCGGCGCGGCGATGTTCACGACCGTGACATCGAGGATGATCATGAGCTGGGCGGTGACGATGAACGCCAGCGCGAGCCAGCGGCGGCCGTCCGGTGCGGCCGTGTCCGGTGCCGCCCCGTCTGACCGGGCAGGTCCGACCGGACTTCGGATGGGTGGTCGAAGATATTTCGGCGCCTTTCGGGAACGTGGTGCGACCGACCATGAGATGCCGGTGCCCCCGCTCTGTGACACTCCGTGAAAGTAACCCCGCCACAGGCGGGACACGCGACGGTCTTCAGGCCCGCCAGAACGACGGCGGGAGGGCCTCGATCTCGGTGGCGGCCTGCTCCAGCTCGTCGGCGAAGGGGAGCAGCGACGCCTGGCCGTCCCGGGCCATCGCGCGGATGATCGCGGCCTGGCGGCGGGCCCGTCCGACGACGGCGTCGGCGAAGGCGGCGCGGTCGCCGTCGTAGCCGTAGCCGTCCAGCAGGACGTGCAGGCGCCGCGACCGATCGCCGAACGCCGTGAAGCCCTGGAACTCGGCGACGTGCCGGGCGTTCAGCGGTACCCAGGTCAGGGCCAGGTGGGCGAGGTCGAACTCGCGCGGCGAGGGCCCGGCGGTGTCCCAGTCGACGAACCCGACGAGGCCGTCTTCGTTCCACACCGCGTTGTACGGCGAGGCGTCGTGATGGCCGATGATCAGGCCGGGGTGCCAGGTTCCGGCGAGCCAGGTCGCGCCGTCCGGCGGGACGAACTCCGCTGTGATGTCGTGCAGCCGCCGCATCCACGCGCCGACCTGGTGGAGCGCCTCTTCTGAATGCGGCCACGCCGGCCACGGGTGGCGTCCGCCGATGGTGTCGCCGTGCAGGAACGTCAGGACCTCGCGTCCGCGCTCGTCGAAGCCCAGCACCCGGGGCGCGCCGTCGAACCCGGCCGCCTCCAGATAGCGCAGGACCGCGTGCACGGCGGGCGTCCACGGGTTCGCCGCACGGTGGACGGTGTCGCCGACGCGGACGCCGCCCACATGCCTGCCTCCGGGCAGCCGCTGCTCCTCCACCCCGCCGTTGTACCCCACGGCTCCCGGCCCGCGCACCGGGTTTTCGGCCCGCCGCCGAGCTGCGAATCCGACGCGCTTCCCTCTTCCGCCATCCCCCGCGCCCTGCCGCCGGGCCGCCTCCAGCACGACCTCCGTGCCCCGCTCGTTCACCCGGCGCATCTCGACGCGGCGCCTGCTGTCGAAGGAGTAGACCGAGGC
>JBOHBY010000075.1:0-1885 GCA_050698635.1 Spirillospora sp. | reverse complement strand
CCGGTCCGCCGACTGGGGCGTTTGGGCCGCGTTCGCGGCCGCCGCGTTCGCCGTGGCCGCGCTGCCGAGCAGTACCGCGATGCCGACGCCCGGGGCGAGCCATGCGAGGGCGTGCGTCCGACGGTTCATGAGGGTCTCCTTTTGCTCGATGCCGCGGTAACGATCGCCTCCCCGTCCATGGCCGGACATCCCCCGCCGGGCTGCTCACCGGCTACGCCGTCGGGAGTACACCGGCCGGTGCCGCCGCCGGGCCCGGCTTGTTTAGGTGGCCCGTGAGCTGCGCAGATTGTGAGGGGGGATAGACGAGCTGGCACGGGGGGATGGCTGGTGCGGATTCACGGGTGCAGGCCTTTGGCCGCCGGTGCCGGGCTGTTCTTCGCGATGCTCGCGGCGTGCGGGGGATCGTCGGACGACCGGCCGCCGCCGACCTCGACCACGGGCGGCGGGTCACCCACGTCCACGCCGACGACATCAGCGACCGGCACCGGCGGTTCGGCGGTCGGCGGGAAGGTCATCGTCATCGATCCCGGTCACAACGGCGGGGACGCCGACCATCCGGAGGAGATCAACAAGAAGGTCTTCATCGGCAACGGCCACAAGCCCTGCAACACGACCGGAACCAGCACCAAGGACGGTTACGGCGAGCACGCCTTCGCCTGGGACGTCGCCGACCGGCTGGCGGGAGCGCTGCGGGAGCGGGGCGCCAAGGTGACGCTGACGCGCAAGGACGATACCGGCGTCGGGCCGTGCGTCACCGAACGGGCGGCCATCGGCAACCGGCTGCAAGCGGACGCCGTCCTGTCGATCCACGGCGACGGCTCGGCCCCGTCCGGGCACGGGTTCCATGTCATCGAGCCGGTCGCGGTGGGGGAGAACGCTTCGATCGTCGAGCCGTCCGAGCGGCTCGGCACGGCGGTGCGCGATGCGTACCACTCAGGTACTGGCATGCCGTACTCGACCTATCGCGGGCGGGACGGCATCGACCGGCGCGGCGATCTCGGCGGGCTGAACATGTCCACGGTGCCGGCGGTGTTCATCGAGTGCGGCAACATGCAGAACGCGGGGGACGCGGCGAAGATGGCGAGCGCCGCGTTCCGGCAGCGCATGGCGGACGCCCTGGCGGCCGGCTTCGAGACCTACCTTCGCTGAACGCGGACCGCAGCGGGCGAGCGCTTTTGCGCGAAAGTATTCCGTGCTGAAGCAAAGGTGGCGCGGTGGCCGGGTCAGGCCAGGCGCGCGGACATTCTGGTCAGCAGGACGCGCAGCAGCGCCAGCTCCTCCTGGCCGACCGCGTCCTGCACGCGGCGCCACTCATCCTCGATCGTGCTGGTCAGGCGGTCGAACGTCGCGCGGCCGTGATCGGACAGGAACGCCAGTACCCTGCGCCGGTCGGCCTCGTCGACGCGCCGGAAGACCAGCCCCGCCGACACCAGGCGGTCGATCACCTTGGTGAGCGTCGGCGCGGGAAGCAGCGCGAAATCGGCTATCTCGGTCATGGTGTGCCCGGCGCCGTCGGCGAGCAGGGAGATCACGCGCCATTCCTCGACGGTGGAGCCGGCCGTCTTCAGCGCGGCGGCGAGCCTGCCGGCGATGCCGCGTTCGACCCGCGCGAGCACCCGCGGCAGGTCCAGCTCGTCCTGCGCCATACGTGTTGTAGTCATCGCGAGACACAAGATTACCGTCTTATCGAAACTATTTTGGGCGAGCATCCACTAACGTCCGGGATATGGACGACCTGGACGTCGCCCTGGTGGTGCCGCGACAGGGGCCCGCGGGACTCTTCGGGCCCTCCGCTGAGCTGTGCGCCCGGCTCGCAGAGGAAGAGATCAACGACGAGGTGGGCGTGCTCGGCCGCCGCCTGCGGCTGACGGTCGTGGACGGCGGC
>JBOHBY010000074.1:0-4414 GCA_050698635.1 Spirillospora sp. | reverse complement strand
CCTCGGCCTCGCGCAGGTAGGCGCGCCGGTTCCGCACGACGCCGCCGACCGCCACGACGGCGACGAACCATCCGGCGAGCAGGAACCCGGCCGCGTCGGCGAGGTGGTTGGTGTCGCCGACCACGTCGCCGTACAGGGTCGCGGTGATCGACAGCGACACCAGGACGCCCGCGACGACGAGATGCCCGGTCGCGGCCACCGTGTAGAGCGCGACCACGAACGTGATCACGACGGGGCCGTCCGGCTTGGTCACCGGGTAGTAGACGGCGCAGGCGGCGAACGTCACGATCGCGACGGCGACGGGATGGCTCCGCCGGAAGTACAGCGCCCCGCACGTGATCGCGAGCAGCAGCCAGCCGTACCAGGGCATGGGCCCGCGGCCGTACCGCTCCATCACCGTCAGCACGGACCCGGTCGTCACGACGGCGCATCCCGCGGTCAGGAGGAGGTCGCCGGTACGGCCGCGGGGCGGCCACCAGTCCGGAGCTCGCACGTGATCCATCCTGCCAGCCACCGTGGTGCTTGCATCACTGCGATGAGATGTAGTACATCTACTATCAACAGAAATAGTGATGCGGCAGACGATCGAAGTCTTCATATCCGGAGGTGGTCATGGACGGGCCGGGGGGCGCGCACTGATGACCGGCGACAAGGAGAACGTCCACAACCGGATCACGATGCTGCGCGCCGAACGCGGTGTCTCGCGCCGCGATCTCGCCGCCGCGCTGGGCGTCCACTACCAGACGATCGGCTACCTGGAGCGGGGCGAGTACAGCCCCAGCCTGCACCTCGCCCTGCGCATCGCCGACTACTTCGAGGTGCCCGTCGAGGTCGTCTTCTCCCTGAAACCGTTCCCGAGAATCGGAGGCACGTCATGACGAAGAGCACGCAGCGCTGGCTGGAGCGTTCCCGGCGCAGGCGCGCGGAGCGCCTGGCCGCCTTCGAGGAGGAGCTGGAGCGCCGCATGCCCGACCGCTACGGCCGCCGCCGTCCCCGCCGGGTGCTGGCCGGGGCGGGCGCGGCGACGCTGGGCCTGCTCTGGGTGGACGCCGCCGTGTCCTGGGTGATCGCCCCCAGCGACAGCGCGGTGATCGTCAACATCGCCGTCCTGGGCGTGCTGCTGCTGGCCGGCTTCCCGCTCGCGACGCAACTCGTCGCGCTGACCCGGGGCCTGACCGCCAAGCGGGAACACGAACTGGACGAGCGCCAGCTCACCGCCCGCCTGCGCGCGTTCGCGACCGCCCACCGGGCGACCACCGTCGTGATCGTCGCCGCGCTCCTGGTGACGATGGCCGCCACCGCCGGCGACGGACGCGACGCGCAGATCCCCGGCGCCGCGCAGTTCCTGATCCTGTTCGCCCTGCTGGTGACCCACATCTTCCTGCCGCTCGTCGTCGCCACCTGGCAGATGACCGACCCGCCGGTCGACGACGAACACCCGGCGGGCGCGGAACCGGCACCCGCCTAGCGGAGGTCGCCGTTGGTCATGCCGGGGGGTGCGGGCGGGAGGGCGACCAGGCCCATCTCGGAGCGGGCCGACAGCATCGGGTGGTTCGGGACGACGCGGACGCTGTAGCCGAACGCCCCGCTGCGCGCCAGCGGGACGTCCGCGACATAGCGGACGCGGCCGTTCTCCGCCGGTTCGCCGCCGTCCAGCTCCAGGTAGGACGGATCGATCAGCGAGTCGGAACCGTCCACCCGGCCGTACACGACCTCCACGGCGACGTCGCCGGGGTCGAGACCGGCGAGGTCGACGACCACCCGCACCGACAGCCGCGCCCCGACCCGCGGGCTCTGCGACCCGTTCGACTCGACGTGCTCGACGGCGACGCCCGGCCACGCCTTGCGGACCCGCTGCTTCCACGCCGCCAGCGCCCGCGCCCCCGCGAACCCGTCGGCGACCATCGCCCGCTCCGACGCGGCGGCCGGGGCGTACAGCCCGTCGACGTAGTCGCGCAGCATCCGCGACGCCAGCACCTTCGGACCGAGCGTGGCGATGGTGTGCTTGACCATCTCCAGCCAGCGGCGCGGCAGCCCGGACGCGTCCCGGTCGTAGAACGTGACGGACACGTGGTCCTCGATCAGCTCGTACAGCGCGGCGGCCTCCAACTCGTCCCGCCGGTCGGGGGTGGCCAGGCCGTCGGCGGACGGGATCGCCCAGCCGTTCTGGCCGTCGTACCACTCGTCCCACCAGCCGTCCAGGATCGACAGGTTCAGCGCCCCGTTCAGCGCCGCCTTCATCCCGGACGTGCCGCACGCCTCCAGCGGGCGCAGCGGATTGTTCATCCACACGTCGCAGCCCTGCACCATCAGCTGCCCGAGCGCCATGTCGTAGTCGGGCAGGAACACGATCCGGTGCCGGACGTCCTCGCGCTCGGTGAACCGCACGATCTCCTGGATGAGGCGCTTGCCGCCCTCGTCGGCCGGGTGCGCCTTCCCCGCGACGACGATCTGCACGGGCCGGTCCGGGTTCCGCAGGATCGCGCGGAGCCGGTCCGGGTCGCTCATCATCAGCGTGAGCCGCTTGTAGGACGGGACGCGCCGCGCGAACCCGATCGTCAGGACGTCCGGGTCGAGGGCGTGGTCGATCCAGGACACCTCCGCCTCGCTCGCGCCGCGCCGCCGCCACGACTCGCGGAGCCTGCGCCGCGCCTCCAGCACGAGCCGCCGCCGCAGCGTCCCGCGGATCCGCCACAGCTCGGTGCCGGGACGGACCCGCACCTCCTCCCAGCCCCGCCCGGACTCGACGATCGACGGCACCTCCCGGGCCGCGAGCTCCAGGATCTCCCGCGCCACCCACGTGCCCGCGTGCACGCCGTTGGTGATCGACCCGACCGGGACCTCGGCGGTGTCGAACCCGCCCCACAGCCCGCCGAACATCTCCCGGCTGACGCGCCCGTGCAGCTCGCTGACGCCGTTGACGCGCTGCGCCAGCCGCATCCCCATCACGGCCATGTTGAACACGGTGCGGTCGCCGCCGGGGTAGTCCTCGGCGCCGAGCGCGAGAATCCGCTCGACGGGGACCCGCTCCTCCTCGTTGGCGCCGCCGAAGTACCGTCCGACGAGGTCGCGGGGGAACCGGTCGATGCCCGCCGGGACGGGCGTGTGCGTGGTGAACACCGTGCCCGCGCGGGTCGCCTCCAGCGCCTCGTCGAACGTCAGGCCGTCCTCGTCGGCCAGCTCCCGGATGCGTTCCAGGCCGAGGAACCCGGCGTGGCCCTCGTTGGTGTGGAACACCTCCGGCGCCGGATGCCCGGTGACGCGGCAGTACGCGCGGATCGCCCGGACGCCGCCGATGCCGAGCAGCATCTCCTGGAGCAGCCGGTGGTCGCCGCCGCCCCCGTACAGCCGGTCGGTGACGTCCCGCGCGGACCGGTCGTTCTCCTCGACGTCGGAGTCGAGCAGCAGCTGCGGGACGCGTCCGACCTGCGCGATCCACACCTGCGCGTGCAGGCCGGGGCCCTTCGGTAGCCCGATGACGACGCGGACGGGTGAGCCGTCCCGCTCCCGGAGCAGGGACAGCGGGAGCCCGTTCGGGTCGAGCGGCGGGTAGCGCTCCAGCTGCCAGCCGTCCGGCGACAGCGACTGCGAGAAGTAGCCGTGCCGGTAGAGCAGCCCGACAGCGATGATCGGGACGCCGAGGTCGCTCGCGGTCTTCAGATGGTCGCCGGCGAGGATGCCGAGGCCGCCGGAGTACTGCGGCAGCGCGGCTGTGATCCCGTACTCGGGTGAGAAGTAGGCGATGGCATCTGGTGTGTCTGGCTGTGACTGGTACCAGCGCGGGGCGCTCAGGTATTCGTGCAGGTCCTCGGCGGTGTCGCGCAGCCGCCGCAGGAACCGCCTGTCCTTCGCCAGCCGCGCCAGCCGGTCCGGCCCGACCTCGCCGAGCAGCCTGACCGGATCATGGTGGACGGCCTTCCACAGCGCCGGGTCCACCGCGCGGAACAGGTCGAGCGTCTCGTGGTGCCAGGACCAGCGCAGGTTGAGGACCAGCTCCTCAAGCTGCCGCAGCGGCTCCGGAAGGACGGTGCGTACCGTGAAACGTCGGATTGCCTTCACGCAACGTCACGCTATGTGATCGCGCCTGGCGGCGCGACATGCGGGCTGGGTGTACGGGGTCGCGCAAAGTCACCGGAAACTCTTGGACGGCAGCCTGCCGTGTCCCGGGCGCGGGACGTTTTGGCGATTTCGGGCGGGTAGGGGTCGCGCATGCACGTCGAGTCCGGGACGTCCAGCGGAACCGGCATTCCACGGCTTGGCCGTATTCCGATCGTTGACGTGGGGCCGGTGGTGGGGTGTGGCCGGTGGCCGGCCAAGGCGGTGGTGGGTGAGTCGGTCGAGGTGTCGGCGACGGTGTTTCGTGAGGCGCAGGAGCGGTTGGGTGCGGCGGTGGTGTTGCGGACGCCGGGCGGTG
>JBOHBY010000073.1:0-2454 GCA_050698635.1 Spirillospora sp. | reverse complement strand
CTTGTGGCCCGCTGCCTGACTCGAGATGCCGATGACGTGGACGTCGGACTCGATTGCGTCCTTGGCGACCTCGGCGGGTGTTTGGAACAACGGGCCGACATCGACGTCGAAGCCCAGGTCGGCAAAGGCGGTCGCGATCACTTTGGCGCCGCGGTCGTGGCCGTCTTGGCCCATCTTGGCGACGAGGATGCGGGGGCGGCGGCCCTCGGCGTCCTCGAACGCGGCGGCCGCCGCGCGCGCCTGCTCGATGACGGTCACGTGACCCGCCTCTTCCCGGTACACACCGGAGATCGTACGGATCTGCGCGGCGTGCCGCCCGTACGCCTTCTCCAGCGCGTCCGAGATCTCCCCGACGGTGGCCTTGGCGCGGGCGGCGCCGATCGCGAGGGCGAGGAGATTGCGCTCCAGGCCGGGCTCGCGGGTTCCGTTCTCGGCGGCCCGGGCGGCGCGGGTGAGGGCGTCCAGCGCGGACAGCGTCGCGGTCTCGTCGCGCTCCTCCCGCAGCCGCCGCAGCTTGTCGAGCTGCCGCACGCGGACGGCCGCGTTGTCGACCTTGAGGACGTCGATCTCCTGCTCGGCGTCCGGCCGGTACTTGTTGACGCCGATGACGGGCTGCCGCCCGGAGTCGATACGGGCCTGCGTGCGGGCCGCGGCCTCCTCGATGCGCAGCTTCGGCAGGCCCTCGTCGATCGCCCTCGCCATGCCTCCGGCGTCCTCGACCTCGGTGATGTGGCCCCAGGCGCGGCGGGCGAGGTCGTAGGTGAGCCGCTCGACGTAGGCGCTGCCGCCCCACGGGTCGATGGTGCGGGTCGTCCCGGACTCCTGCTGCAACACGAGCTGGGTGTTCCGGGCGATCCGGGCGGAGAAGTCGGTGGGGAGGGCGAGGGCCTCGTCCAGCGCGTTGGTGTGCAGCGACTGCGTGTGCCCCTGCGTGGCGGCCATCGCCTCGACGCAGGTGCGGGCGACGTTGTTGTAGACGTCCTGCGCCGTGAGCGACCAGCCGGACGTCTGGCAGTGCGTCCGCAGCGACAGCGACTTGGAGTTCTGCGGGTCGAACGTCTTCACCAGCTTCGCCCACAGCAGGCGGGCCGCGCGGAGCTTGGCGACCTCCATGAAGAAGTTCATCCCGATCGCCCAGAAGAACGACAGGCGGGGCGCGAACGCGTCGATGTCCAGGCCCGCCTCGCGCCCGGCGCGGATGTACTCGACGCCGTCGGCGAGGGTGTAGGCCAGCTCCAGGTCGGCCGTCGCCCCGGCCTCCTGGATGTGGTAGCCGGAGATCGAGATGGAGTTGTACTTCGGCATCCGCCGCGAGGTGAACGCGAAGATGTCGGAGATGATCCGCATCGACGGCCCCGGCGGGTAGATGTAGGTGTTGCGGACCATGAACTCCTTGAGGATGTCGTTCTGGATCGTCCCGGCCAGCGCCTCCGGCTCCACCCCCTGCTCGCCGGCGGCGGCGATGTAGAGCGCGAGGACGGGCAGGACGGCCCCGTTCATGGTCATCGACACGCTCATCCGGTCGAGCGGGATGCCGTCGAAGAGCTGCCGCATGTCGTAGATCGAGTCGATCGCGACGCCCGCCATGCCGACGTCGCCCGCGACGCGCGGATGGTCGGAGTCGTAGCCGCGGTGGGTCGCCAGGTCGAACGCGACCGACAGCCCCTTCTGCCCGGCCGCGAGGTTGCGGCGGTAGAAGGCGTTGGACTCCTCGGCGGTGGAGAAGCCCGCGTACTGCCGGACCGTCCACGGCTGTGTCGCGTACATCGCCGGGTACGGGCCGCGCAGGAACGGCGCGATACCCGGATAGGTGTCGAGGAAGTCGAGCCCGGCCAGGTCGTCGCCCGTGTAGAGGGGCTTGACGGCGATGCCCTCGGGCGTGTCCCAGTCGCCGCCCGCCTCGGGGACGGCGGCGCGCCAGCGCTTGGCGGCCCCGTCGGCGGGCGGCGCCGTCCCGAGCTCGATCTCGCTGAAGTCGGGGATCATTCGTTCACTCCCAGATCACGGAGGGCGGTCTCCAGCACCTCGATCACGTCGCATCCCGCGTACACGTCGGTGTCGACGCCCTCATACACAGCCTTCCCCGCGAGCCAGATCTTCACCGCGCCCGCGTCGCGGAGAAGGCGCGCCGCGTCGGCGGCCCGCTCTTCGTAGATCCTGTCGCTGGAGCAGAGGCAGGCGGCGGTCGTGCCGGACGCCGCGAACTCCTCGGGCGGGCCGGTGACCGTCTCGATCCCGCCCGCCTGGAACAGGTTGGCGGCGAACGACGCCCGTGCCGTGTGGACGGCGGCGGGCCCGAGCGTCGCGAGGAAGATCCGCGGCCGCGCGCCGGTCGTCTCGGCGTGGGCGTCGCAGCGGTCGCGGAGGGCCTCGAAGTCCTGCGCGTAGGTGACGACGGGCAGCCCGCCGCCGGGCGGCCGCGGCGCGGGTTCCCGCTCGGGCAGGGTCTCGGCG
>JBOHBY010000072.1:0-2413 GCA_050698635.1 Spirillospora sp. | reverse complement strand
CGGCCGGACGCCGCTCGTCCGGCTGAGCGTGTTCGCCAACCGCTCCTACAGCTCCGGTGTCCTGTTCGTCGTCGTGTTCTTCGGGCTGATCACCGGGTTCTCGCTGGCCGTCGGGCTGTTCCTGCAGCTCGGGCTCGGCTACAGCCCGCTCGCGGCGAGCCTGGCGATGTCGTCCTGGGCGATCGGCGCGTTCGCCGGGTCGGCGTTCTCCGGCATGACGATGAACAGCCTCGGCCGCAGGATCCTGCACATCGGGCTGGGCATGATGCTCGCCGGGCTGGTCGCGCTGTACGCGGTCTTCGAGACGGCCGGGACGGGCCTCGGCGGCTGGCACCTGGTCGCGCCGCTGCTGCTGTTCGGCGCCGGAATGGGGATGATCTTCGTCCCGCTGTTCGACATCATCGTCGCGGGCATCGCCGACCACGAGGTCGGGTCGGGGTCGGCCGCGCTGGAGTCGATCCAGCAGCTGGGCGCGTCGCTCGGCATCGCGATCCTCGGCACGGTGTTCTTCGGCGCGATCGGTACGCCGGTCGCGGGCCACTTCGACCCGGCCGCCGCGCTGGAGGCGGCCAAGCGGGTCGCCGAGCTGACGCTCGTCCTCACCGCCGTCGCGTTCCTGGTCGCCTTCCTCCTCCCCCGCCGGGCCCGCTCCCACTGACCCCGGATCGCCGAGACCGCCGTCCGTGGGGGCGGCGGTCTCGGCGTTTTCGGGACGCGTTCGCGTCAGGAGCGGCGGAGGCGGGACGCGGCCATCGAGGTGAAGTAGCCGATCTCGGGGACGTCCATCAGCCGCGCGGTCGCGAGATAGAGCGCGCCGCCGCCGAGCCCGCCGACGACGACGGTGAGCAGGGCCGGGAGCCGTCCGCCCGGCAGGTGGGAGAAGGCCCAGAGGGTCGCCACCGCGAACGCGACGGCGGGCAGGGCGGCCAGGTGCAGGCGGGTGAGGGCGCGGAGGATGCGGCGTCCGTCCATTCCGCCGAGCCGCCTGCGCAGGACGAGCGCCGCACCCGTCGCGCCGACCAGGTAGAACAGTCCGTACGCGACGGGCAGCCCGAGCACCACCTGCCGCGCAGGGACGAGCCACAGCACCATGAACGCCGTGACCGCCTGCGCCACCCCGGCCGGAATGGCGATCAGCCCCGGCGTACGCGTGTCGCCCAGCGCGTAGAAGACGCGCATGAGCAATTGGTGCAGGGTGAACGGCAGCACCATCACGGCGAAGACCATGAGGACGGTTCCGATGCGGCGCGCACCGTCCTCGCTGAGGCTGCCGTAGGCGAAGAACGTGACGGCGCCTGGGACGGCGAACACCAGCATCCCGAGCCACAGCGGGACGAGCAGCGCGCAGGCCAGCCGCAGCCCGCGGGAGAAGTCGTCCCGGACGAGGTCGCGCCGCCCGTCCGCGACGTGCGCGCTCATCCGCGGCAGCAGCGCCGTGATCACCGACACCGCGATGATCGCGTACGGGAGCTGGAACACGACGAGCGCGAACTTGTAGGTCGCCAGGCCGCTTCCGGAGACCGTGTGGCCCGCGGCCTTGGCGGCCCGTCCGGCGGCGCGGGTCGCGACGTTCGCGGTCACCAGGACGCCCACCTGCGCGACGACGATGTAGAGCAGCATCCACGACGCGGCCCGCACCGCCTCTCCGAGCCCGGACCCGCGCAGGTCCACGCGCGGACGCCAGCGGAACCCGGCCGACCGGAGCGTCCACGCGAGCACGGCGCTCTGCGCGACGGTACCGAACGCCGAGCCTAGGCCGATGAGGGCGAGCTGGCCGTCGGTGACGGTGTCGGTGGTGCGGCCGCGTCCGGCGACCCAGAGGAAGAGCAGGCCCGCGGCCATCGTGATCAGGTTGTTGACGACCGGCGCCCACATCGGCGCCCCGAACCGGCGCCGGACGTTCAGCATCGTGCTCGCCAGCCCGCTGACGCCGATGAAGAAGATCTGCACGAGCAGCAGCCGGGTGAGCAGCACGGCCACCTCGCGCTGGCGCCCCTCGAACCCGCTCGCGTACAGGGAGATCAGCTGGTCGGCGGCGAGTACGGCCACGGTGGTCAGGACGGCGAGACCCAGCAGCACGACGCCGAGCAGCCGCCGTTCGGTCGCCGCTCCCCCGTCGTCGTCGCGCATCCGCCGCTTGACCAGGAACGGGACGAAGACGCTCGCGAGCAGCCCGCCGAGCAGCAGCTCGTACACCGTGTACGGGATCATCTCGGCGGCCTGGTAGGCGTCACCGAGCAGCGCGGTGCCGAGCGCCGCGCCGATCACGACCGTGCGCAGGAAGCCGGTGGTGCGGGAGAAGACCGTCCCGATCGCCATGACGGCGCTGGAGTGCGCGACGCCGGGCGGGGCGGCCTGCGCGGCGCCGCCGATCTCGTCGCCCTCGGAGCCGGGCCGGTCGGCGGTGCCGGGG